>JABSOJ010000697.1 GCA_013216005.1 Alteromonadaceae bacterium
TACAGGCTATGGACTGTATCAACTTAAACATGATAATACACAAATATGAACTGTTACCCTGTTTGATTGGTGCCGAATATGCTTGTTGTTTATTGTACGTCAGATTATATTAGTTTAGTTTTTTAATCAGGTGAAAACATTCGGTGCAAATAAACGGTGAAATCCTCTTCTTTCTTAGTGCTATTGGTGCATTTAACGCCTTACTTTTAGCTTTATATTTTTTTATAGCCAAACCTAGTTCACTTGCTAAGCGGTTCCTTGCGCTAATGTTATTAATGATTAGCATCAGAATTCTCAAGTCTGTGTGGTTCTTTTTTCATCCTGAGGTGACTAAAACATTTCTTCAAGTTGGCTTGTCAGCTTGTTTTCTGATTGGTCCATTCTTGTATTTTTATTGCCTCAGTGCCACTAATAAAATGGCTCAAGTAGTTATTCCTTGGCAAACCCATCTCTCAGCATTATTACTGCTAACGATTGGCTTTAATGTCTTGTACCCCTATCAAGATTATCTCTGGCTTTGGCAAAACCGTGTCTACTCGATCGTTAATTACGTTTGGTTACTTTATAGCGTCTTATCAGTGAAAGTTATTTGGTATAAATTCAGGCAACTTTTTGATGACAAAGTAATACGTTCAAATGATGATATTTTATTGATTAGTGTTTTTAGTGGTAACGCCATTATTTGGTTTGCCTACTTTTCCTCTTCATACACCTCTTACATTGTTGGTGCAATATCGTTTTCATTTATTTTTTACTTAGTCTGTTTACTGTTGATCTTTCGCTGGCGAGAGCAACAGGCACAGCTAGGTAAAAAATACCAATTGAAGAAAATTTCGCAGAGCCAAGTACAATCTTTGCAAGAAAACCTTGAACAATTAATGACTCAACAAGAGCTCTTTAGGGATGCAAATCTTACCCAACCTCAAGTCGCTAAAAAGCTCGAGGTTTCAGTGCCTTTGTTATCTCAGATGCTTAATGACAATCTTAATAAATCATTTTCTGTTTACATTAACGAGCATCGAATTTCTGCCGCTAAAGAACTACTGCGCTCTAACAAACCAATGAAAATGGATGACATTTCTGAGCAATGTGGATTTAACTCTCAATCAACTTTCTATAGTGCGTTTAAGAAGATCGAGAATTCTAAACCGGCAAAATTTCGTCGCCAATTTTCATCAAATACTTCCGAAATTATAAATTAGGAGAGCGAATTTATAATTCACTGATGTGTTTTTATTGCTAGCGGTTTAAATTTTTCTTAATCAATTTATTGGAGAGAAAAATGAAAACACTATCACTGACTATAACGTTCATTCTGTTGCTTATTATCAGCCCGTTCGCATTGGCCACAACGGCAAACGAACAAATTGAAGAAGTACTAATGAATTACATTAATGGCACTTCTTATAGTCACACGGCACAAATTGAAAAAGCTTTTCATCCGCAAGCAAACTTATTATTAGAAAAGAAAGACACCCCATTTTGGCGAGTACCAATCAAAGAATACATCTCTTGGTTTTCTGATAAAAAGCCAGGGGAATTTACCGGTCGTATTGGCGAAATACTATCGATTGATGTTGATGGTAGAGTTGCCAGCGCGAAAGTAGAAATATTTTTCCCGAAAAGAAAAATTCGCTATGTAGACATGTTCCTCTTAAAAAATATTTCTGGGCAATGGCAAATTATAAGTAAAACTGCCGCTAGAACTGAAGCAATCAATCACGGTAAACGCATTTTATTTATCGTTTCAAATGCACATTTTCATGGCAAATCCAATAAAGCCGCTGGAGTAAGCTTCTCAGAGATAATTAAAGCACATCAAGCATTTAAACTTGCGGGTTATACCGTCGACTTTGTTAGTCCAAAAGGTGGCGCGATCCCATTGTCTTATATCAATACCTCTGACCCTGACGAATCCCCACGAAATAAAACTAATAAACAAATATAAAACAATAAGATAGACGAAAAAAGAATTTAACATTT
>JABSOJ010000007.1 GCA_013216005.1 Alteromonadaceae bacterium
CTGTGACCAACCTTGCCAGAGTGAGGTTCACACTCACTAGAATTAACGACCTGGCTCGGCCGCACACCCCTTTTTCTCTTTAAATGCCATGCTAGTTTAATGTGCGCGCATATACCCAATTATACGCTCAATTATTTTTCATACTTTTCAATGCTGATAGAAAAATCTTGCCTATCAAACGAGGTGATGTATGTTTTTGACATAAGTCCCTTCTCTGTCAAAATTCTTATTAGATTTTCTTTTTTATCTGATAACATTTTTTGACCAATAATAACTCTAGAAATGCACAAAGGATCATAGAAAGATTTCTCCTTAGAGCATATTAATCGCAATTCATTTTCATACTGCCAATCAGTATGTTTGGAAAATAACATCCTGTCGGCAAATAGTGGTTTATCATTATCAATCACTGATTTTATATAATCATTAAAGCCCAATTCCGTGTAATTAATAAGCGTGTAACCATCGAAAGCATCACCATTTTCATTAGCAAGAGAATCTAGGATTGGGTCAAATTCAAACTCTAGGACAAATCCTCTTAAACCACTAGCGTAATGTGACCACATAAGTCGGTTTTCTAATGGTTTTATTTTCGCATCATGGGCTAAACAATGAAATTTGTTATGTTGTTTTTTGTTAATAATACCTAAAACAATTTCATTTAATGCTTTTGATAATTCATCAAATTTCTTTGTTATCAAGAGGTGAAGGTTTTCCTCTGAAAGATCACCAATTGTATACCCTCTGCCAGTGCCTTGATCATTCAAAGAGATGCCATCATTACATAAAAGAAATGCTTTAAGTTGAATGAAGGATAGTTGCTGAAAATCAAAATCCCCCTTTTTTATGATTACTTCAAAAGGATCATTAAATTTCTTTACTTCACTAAACCAAAGATAGCTTTCAGCAACCCCCTCAAAGTTATAATCATCATCACTAAAGAATCGATAAACTTTGTTTATCTTTTTTATATCGTTTTTTAATTTATCATCCATATCTATGCATCCAAACAATTTAATAATTAAACTAACGCCCAAATAACAGGCTAAGTAATTGTTGGCTAAAATTGTGTAGCGAAGCGAAACGTAGCCAACTGTTACGTGTCCTTGTTTCATTGCCAACAATTGGATCAGGTTCAGCAACTTTACCAAACTTAACCAATAAAATTTTAATTTTATTCATCATCATCCTTTATATTTTGTATCAACGCCCTCGTTAAGGGGCATTAATATAATTGGCTAACATGTAGATCAAAGTTGAAAATAGCCTACTGTATATTTTCCCTCTTGAGTGCCTTATGTTCGTTATCTAGGCCACCCACCGATTCTTTTATTAACTGGCTCTTCTGGATAAAACGCATAGCTTCCGTAGTCCTTTAAACCGAAACTCAACTTGTCTTTTTTCTCTCGAATTCCGAGTATTGGGTATACATCGTCAGTCAACAGAGAAGGTAGATAAATAAGTTCACCAACTTCTAATTCAGAGGCTTTAACTCGGTGTAAAGAAATTCTTGTATTAATTAATTAGGCCACCCATTATTAAATTCCCTAAAAATTCATATGTTATTAAGGTAGGTGACCAGATTAATTATTTTGTCATTTTATCCAAAGGACTTTTTGTTCGCACAGGCGACATAAAGAGTCATTGATTGTGAAGGTCAAGTTTCGGATCATACAACGGACAAAAAATTTCATACTTCGTAGGGCGCTATGGGGCACAAAGCGAGACAGAATTTATTGTGCCAATGTTGGGTTGGGGATTAGTTATTGTAATGAAAAGATTTAAAATGAGGCCCGTCGTTTTTTTTCCCCTTATTAAAGATCAAAAGGCAAGGCGCGACCCCAGTCATTTATTCAATTTGAATCATGTGATAATTATCAAAGAGCTTTTGGGTGCGGCGATTGCTCTAAGGGATCAAACGATTGTGAGGCTAACACTGTTCGAAAGGTACCTTTACCAATGATGGTAGATTTCCAATTGTTTGTAGGATTAGTTTCATCTGTAAGGAGCCATGTGGTAGTTATAGTTGGTACACCATTAAGTATCTGAAGTTGCCCAGACCACGCAGTGACTGAATCAGAATTACCATTTGCAGAATTATTCCATGAAACAACAAAACCAACGTTTCCTGAAGTGGCATTTCCTATGATATCTGTCCGACCGACGAGAATGTAGTCTCCAGACGCATTTCCCACACCAGTATTGTATATTCCGGTTATACCACCTGTACTATCTACAACTAACTCCATGTATGAGCCAAGCTGGTTGAGCCATTTACCATTTAAATTAGACATTTTATTCTCCAAAAAATAAGATTCTGATATAAAATTGATATCTTTTATATCAGTTGTGTTTAGCTGCCTCTGGGGCTAGTAACACTCAGGGGTAGGAATAAAACATACAAAAAGGTAAAATTATTTCTAAACTTCATTACCGATGAATTACTCTCTATCATCGAAAATAGTTATATCTGCGTATAGAGGTTCAAGTAATGATGCTACAGATACACCTTACTATTTACCCTTAGAAATACACTTGCATAATCCATAATATTTACTGAGCTAAATTTCCATTCCCACTCAGTATTAAAGCTAACATATAAATTTTTATTAATCAAGGTGTTGCTTACGCAAATAATATAGTTTAAGTTCAAATATGGCCCTCGAATAACGCCTGTTTTATAAGACAATTTGAGACTGACCATATAGGCGTAATTAAGGTAAGTGTTTACGAATACTTGTTAGTTCTTTATTTGAAGCCTAATAAGCTGGAAATATGAAATATTTCTTTTCTAGGTTTAAAAGATTACAGAATCCGAGAAATAGAATTAAGGGCAGGTCGCTTGTATAATTATACTTTTTTGGTACCAAATATTTACCCTGCCATAAGAAAATATATCTCAAATATTCAAACCTCATAAAATCAAATATTGACTGCCTGTCTCACAAAGGGGCGTTAGCGACCTAACATTTCATTTTTAATTCAGCACTTCTCAGAACAGGAGACATATATTTTCTTATTACGGATTGANAANAAACATAAAACTAAAACTTATAAGTACAAGCAATTTGCTTAACCTGCTCAGGNNTATCAAAAACAACATTTTCATGTGATTCCGCAACAGTATAGTTATAAAGTAAATCGTCCCCCTGACACTGCGCTTTACCCTGCATTGAACTGGCACAAAGATTATCACCATTTTTAATGTTACCCCCTAACCCACAGACATTGATCAAGCCTTCACCTACACTGTTTATCGTGATCATTCTGTCATTTCTACTGAGCTGCGCTAACGGTATGCCTAAAGGGGTGTCTTTCGTAATATTAATATAGTCAATCATCGATATGTCTTTAGCGATAACGCCAT
>JABSOJ010000068.1 GCA_013216005.1 Alteromonadaceae bacterium
ACGACCACGACTAAATGTCCCTATATCAGCACAACCAAGTGCTATATAAAGGTTAACAGCGTTAATCGGACCAACCCCTTCAAGTTTCAGTAACTTCTTACAATCAGGGTGTGCCTGAATAGATTCTTCTAGACATTTGTCACACCAGCAATACCCTTGGGTACTCTGAAATTTAGTTCCAACAATAATGCGGATATTTGTTTGTGTAATGCATCCCTTTGTTTTACGGCTAATTCACGTAGACGTTTAATTGATTGCAATTGCTGTTGCTTTACGCTCTTGCCTGCAATAAAGTTTACGTCAGGCAACATCGCTGCTTGAATGACAGCCAAGGCATCATTTTTATCTGTTTTCTGATTCTGCCTTACTGCTGAAACTAATTTTGCTGAAATCAGACGAGCATCATGCCCCGCCTCTATTGACTTTTGTTTCCAATAATTTGATGTACCACATGCTTCAAAGACTATCGTTGCACATTTCGTTTTCACGAGCCAATTTTGAAATTCATCCGGTGTCATTTCTATATTAGACTGCACCTTTTTGTTTCTATAAACACAAACTTGAATAACATCTTTAGCTAAATCAACGCCAACTTTAGTATATTTCATTTTTGACTCTTCAAATATATCAACTAGACGTAGTTATATTAGCCCACATCTCAAGGGATGGGGAGTCCAATTATCTCACCTTTATTAACAAAAAATTATTAGCTGAATGGAAAAAAGTAGTCGGGATTCTCAACTATTCAAGTGTATCTTTGTTATTTCTCAAAAAAAATGTAATGTTAGCGCATTAACCACTTCCGCATGTTATGTATTACGATCTTTAACACAGATTTAGATGTCTTAGCCTTACCGATTATCTAGCGCTTACCCAGTTGTGGTTACCAGGAGGGTATTCCTCTCACAATTTATACCCCGTGTCATAACAACACTTTGCTCCATTGTACAAGCTGCTCTTTATTCAAGCTTGTGGATTCATCCGGCAAAACGGATGGTCTTCTCCTGTGTGGGAAGACAACTTACTATAGCGACTTCGTGTCGCACCCTGAAAATACATACAGGCAAATGCACTCATCAAGACATCATGTTGACTAAAAACACATTTATTTTGTTGACGATTGTCATCGATACTAGAAAAGTGCTCAGACATAGATATTCTGAGCGCTTTAAAACTGAGATGTTTTTTACTTTTTGTAAGTGAAGTCAAAAGATTTGTGGTTAGTTATTAATCTAATACTTTTATAATGACAGGCTAGAAGGATCGATCAATGGATCAAAAAAGCTTTTTAAAATCATATTAATATAAGTTATAGCTTACTGATTAAAAAAAGTTACGGGGACAAAATAGCGCGAAAACTATTTTTTAATATCCGCTACACCCCTTTGTTTATAAGATTATTAATTTCACTGAGAACTGCTGAAATAACAAGCTGGTTTTATCTGACTTGTTTTGTATGGCTTGTTAGCGTAAAGTTTAATCTGAAATTTTTATAGTGAAGTTATATATTTTAATATGAATTGGTCTAATATGCATGGCATTAAACAATTAGCGCTTAGCCGCAAATTGTGGATAGTTGTGCTCAGTTGTTGGTTAACCATGGGCTTTGTTTCTATTGCTCATAGTCAACAGCATGTATTAGCCAGTGATATGGAATGTCATCTTTGTTTTACAAGTTTTCACCATACTCCGTTTATTGCCAGTGATAGTTTAACACCGTTACCGGTAATTCAATCTTGCTTCGTAATCGTTCATAAGCAAACTGTATGTTTTAGTAAACAACCTCTTACCATCAGTAATCGTGGCCCTCCGCTTTAATCAATTTTTTTATCTTGTAGCCATCATCATTTTTCCTTTGATGACAGGCTTTTTCAAAATTTGTGTTGTATACCACAGGATTGGTATTGGCCTTGGTCACGTTACATGTTAACGGTGACTAATTAGTCAATATGCTATTTTTATCTGGTATTTATTATTAGGAATAATCGTTTAGGAATAAGCGCGTAGGATGGGTTAGCCTAAGGCGTAACCCATCAGTGGAAACTTAGAACCCTAACTTAGTTCAATAAACAATAATATCGACAATTAATAATGTGTTGATAAATTTATTGATGGGTTAGACCTATGGTTAAGCGATCCTATAAAACAACGGCTCTGTTCCATAATACTGTTGTCCCTCGATGAATCCCCTATTTTTAAAGGGTTAGGCGATTAATTGGTTTTTTAACGAGAATTAGTCACAGAGTCCTAGATATAAGGGTTGAGTTTAATTCCATTTGAAGGGACAACAATTATCTACAACAGAGCCAAAACAACACAAATATTTTATAAAAATAATTTGTAGAGTCACAATGTTATGATTTTTTCACTAAAGAACTGTTTACTAAAAAACTATTTACCTAAAAACTCTTTATCTAAAAATAAGTCAGTCATATTTGGATTGTTTACCTTTAGCTTGTTGTTTTCAACAATTAGTAGCGCACAAGAAGACAAAACATCACAAGAAGTCTTAAAGCAAAAGTCAGATATCTTAATTCAACTTAAAAATGAGCTACAAAAGCTACAACAATTACAACAAAGTTATCAGGATAAAATTAACCAGTTGGAAGAGCGTTTAGTACAGGCAGAGCAAGCTATAGATTCAACGCAAGATGATGTGTCAGATACTCAGGATGAACTTGAAACATTAGCCATAGATGTTTCACAACAGGGGAATCAAAAAGCCGCTAATACTTTTAATCCGGGGATTGGTATGATTTTAAATGGTCGTTGGCTTAGTTATAGTGATGATTTTGAGTATAAATTACCCGGTTATTTTCCTACAGAAGAAAGTGGTCCGGGTGAGCAGGGGGCGCAATTAGGAGAATCTGAGCTGAACCTGAATGCCAATGTTGATGACAAGTTTTACGCTAGCGTTACTTTAGCTTTTGGTGATGGTGTTGAAGTAGAAGAAGCTTATATTCAAACCATTAATCTGGATCATGGTATAAATGTTAAAGCGGGTCAGTTTTTCTCGGGTATTGGTTATTTATCCGGTAAACATAGTCATTCTGATGATTTCGCAAATCGCCCTCTGCCTTATGAGGCTTTTCTTGGAGGAGGTTTTGGTGATGTAGGCCTACAAACCACTTGGCTGGCACCAACTGAACTTTTTTGGGAATCTGGAATTGAATTATACCGTGGAGATAGCTTTCCTACCTCGGGAGCAAGCAACTCAGGAAATGGTGTCTGGACCGCTTTTTCACATCTGGGCGGTGATATTACAGACGCTCAGAGTTGGCGCTTTGGTTTGTCATATTTGCACGCAGATGTTGAAAACCGGGAAACTGAAGAAGGGGAGGTTTTTACAGGGACTAACAAGCTGTTGATTGCTGATTTTGTTTATAAGTGGTCCCCAGACGGTAATCGCGGTGAGCAAGAATTCAAACTGCAAGGGGAATACTTTAACGTTAATGAGAACGGGTTTTTCAGTGGTGTAGACAATGAGCTGACAAATGCCAGCTTTGAGCGGAACCAAAGTGGTTGGTATCTAGAAGGTGTTTATCGTTTTGCCCGCCAATGGCGTGTTGGTGTTCGAACTTCAGCATTATCCTCAGATAATTTATCAGTACAATTCAACGGAACTTTACTTGATAATTTTGGCTATAGTCCAGAACAACATTCACTGATGCTTGACTGGACCAATAGTGAATTCAGTCGTATCCGTTTACAAGTTGATCATAATAATTTTGATGATGAGCAGGAAAGTATTTGGATTTTACAATATATCGCCGCTTTTGGTGCTCACGGCGCTCATAGCTTTTAATAAGGGTAGTATTGATGAACTTTCAAAGTAAAAGATTAAATAAACGCTTTGTTTTTTTCCGTGTTTTTGTTGGCATTTTTGTTAGTACGCTTTTGATATCACTACCCGTTTTTGCAAATATCAATGTATTTACTTGCGAGCCTGAATGGAAATCTTTAGTACAGGAACTTGGTGGTGATAAAGTAAAAGTTTTTTCAGCAACAACGGGTCTTCAAGATCCGCATCAAGTTCAGGCAAGGCCCAGTTTGATCAGTAAAATGCGTAATGCTGATTTATTAGTGTGTTCGGGGACTGATCTTGAAATAGGTTGGTTGCCGTTATTATTACGCCGTGCCAGCAACTCCAATATTGTGGTGAACAAACCAGGCTATTTTTTAGCCGCAGAGCATGTTCGTTTGTTAGGTTTGCCTAAAGTGATAGATCGAAGTCAGGGAGATGTGCATGCTGCTGGTAATCCACATGTGCACACTGATCCTAAAAATATCCGTTTAATTGCTAAAGCGTTAGTTAAACGGATGAAAATGATTGATCCTGCGAATGCTGATTATTATCAACAACAAACCGATAATTTTTTAACCCGTTGGAAAAAAGCGGTAAAAAAATGGAAAAAACAGGTGAAATTACTCAAAGGTGCAAAAATTATCGTACAACATGCCAGTTGGGATTATCTGTTGAATTTCGCTAAACTGGAGCAGGTGGCAACGATTGAAAATAAACCTGGAATTCCGGTAAGTAGTGGTCATTTGCACTCGTTAGTTAGGCAGTTTAAGCACAATAGTGCTGATGTCATTATTCATGCTGCATATCAAAATGAACGATCTTCTACGTGGTTACAAAAGCGCACAGGTATTAAATCAATTACCTTACCTTTTACTATTGGCGGAACCGAAAATGTTACCGATTTATTCAGTTTATACGATGAAACTTTTCGTCTATTGAGTGACGCGGTATTAACTGAAAATATTAATCAAAGTAGCAGTAATAATTAAGGAATAATAAGTAATGGATTGGCAAGTTTTAGATCTTTCTATTTTAGGCCCTGCATTTGTCGCTGGCTTATTAGTTTTATCAACCCACGTGCCTTTGGGGCGGATAGTACTTAAACGTGGGATTATTTTTCTTGATTTAGCCGTTGCTCAAATTGCAGGTCTCGGTGTCATTGCTGCGGAATTATTTGACTGGAATGATAACCCGTGGCAAGTTCAATTAGCCGCAGTGACTACCGCTGTTTCAGGTGCTTTACTGTTAAGATTAACGGAAAAGTATTTTCCTAAAACTCAAGAAGCATTAATTGGTGTGGTGTTTGTTTTAGCGGCAACTCTCTCTTTGTTATTGCTGGCAAATAATCCTCATGGTGGCGAACACTTGAAAGATTTGCTCGTTGGACAAATTTTATGGGTATCGTACGAGCAGCTTATTCCTGCGGCAGTAATTTATAGCATATTACTGTTTTGCTGGTTTGGTTTGAAAATTGGTGAAAAATTTCCAAGTGCGTTTTATCTGGTTTTTGCTGTTGCAGTGACGGTTTCTGTGCAATTAGTTGGAGTATATCTGGTATTTACCAGTTTAATTATTCCGGCTTTGGTGACTTCTCAGTATCAAGGGTTAAAACAATTATGGATAGCTTTCGCCATTGGCGCTATTGCCTATGCTGTAGGTTTAGCTGTATCTGCGTTGTTTGACTTGCCTTCAGGTGCTGTTATTGTCTGGAGTTTAGCGGTGACGGGCGTACTTTCATCGCTCATATTATCAGGTGAAATTATTCCATTTTCCGGCACCAATCAAACCGGGTAACAGTTCATATTTGTGTATTATCATGTTTAAGTTGATACAGTCCAGAGCCTGTATAGGTTTGAACTCATGTAAATTAACAGAAAACATTGTTGAACTGTAACCCTTATTTAGCCTATATGGTCAGTGCCCATTTTCCAGAAATAATAAGAGTACAGAATAACTTAAAGACATTAGCAGCTAGGTTTTATTCTGGCCTTATAAAAAAATCTTATAATTCAGATTGAAAAGCACTATTAATTACTTATATTTATAGTGCTTTTTAATACCGACACCGTTATTGTTCTATGATAATATTATCGATATTTTTTAGTCGTCTAGACTGCTTGGTTCATAGCTTGCTTTATAGCTTGGAACACTGTGATGATGGCTGAGTGAAATTTATAACATAGATACTTAAAACATAAATACTTAAAACATAGATAATTAAAATGCCAGATAAAATGTCAGATGAAACTTTAGATCCAAAAGCCAGTTCTTTAGCAGAAGAACAAAGTGAAGAGCCAAAATTAGAAAATGTGCGTATCGTGTTAGTTAACACCTCGGACTGTCGTAATATCGGCTCTGCGGCTCGTGCGATGAAAACTATGGGGTTAAGCCAGCTTATTTTGGTAGACCCCAAAGAAATGCCCAATGGACAAGCACAGGCGATGGCCGCAGGCGCTACTGATGTACTTGCTGGTGCAAAAGTAGTTGGCACACTTGAAGAAGCAATTAATGACTGTGGTTTAGTCGTTGGCACCAGTGCTAGGTCTCGTACTTTACCCTGGCCAATGTTAGAGCCAAGAGGTTGTGGTGAAAAATTAATTGATGAAGTCAGTAATTTTCCGGTGGCATTGGTTTTTGGTCGTGAAAGTAGTGGTTTAACTAACGAGGAACTGCAGCTTTGTCATTTTCATGTGCAAATACCAGCGAACCCGGAATACAGTTCATTGAATTTGGCTATGGCAGTACAAACACTTAGTTATGAAGTACGTACCAGCTATTTGATTGCTCAGGAAAAAGCGAAGGAAAAAGCCGCTGATGATGAATATCCAATCGTTGAAGAAACAGAACGTTTGTATCAGCATTTTGAAGACGCTTTGCTAGCTACAGGTTTTATTGTGCCAAGTCATCCCGGACTGGTAATGACCAAACTACGTCGTTTATTTAATCGTGCCAGACCTGATGTAAAAGAAGTGAAAATGCTACGTGGCATGCTTGCTTCAGTAGAGCGGGCGGCAAAGAAATAGTTATATTAGAGTTATCTTAGAGTATAGCGGGTAGACCTAGTTTTGGACGAACACAAGTTAATGTTGAATTGAATTAAATTAAGGAATGAATATGTTTAGTCGTATCAAAGAAGATATCAACAGTGTCTTTGATAGAGATCCAGCTGCACGCACTGTTTTTGAAGTTTTAACTAACTATCCGGGTATGCATGCTATTTGGATCCATCGATTGAGTCATCGGCTATGGAAGGCTGACTGTTTATGGTTAGCTAGAACTCTGTCTACCGTCTCCCGATGGTTAACTGGTATTGAAATTCATCCCGGTGCTGTTGTGGGACGACGCTTTTTTATCGATCACGGCATGGGAGTGGTAATTGGCGGTACGGCTGAAATTGGTGACGATGTTACTTTATACCAGGGAGTAACTCTTGGCGGAACAAGTTGGAAAGAAGGAAAACGTCATCCAACATTGGGTAATAATGTAGTTATTGGTGCGGGTGCGCAAGTGTTAGGACCTATTTATATTGGTAATGGCGGCAAAGTTGGTTCTAATTCCGTTGTGGTAAAAGACTTACCTGAAAATGCCACTGCTGTGGGTATTCCGGCTCGTATCGTCAATAGCAAAAAAGATAGAGAGCAATCAAGTAATCGCGAAAAAGCAGCACAAAAGTTTGGCTTTGATGCTTACGCTGTTTCAGTAGATAACCCTGATCCGGTTGCTAAAGCAATTGGTAGAATGATTGATCATATGCATTTAATGGACGATAAAGTTTCATCTTTATGTAAAGAAGTAAATCAGTTAGGTGGTGAAGTTTGTCAAAAAGATTTACCAGAATTGAGAGTTGGTGAATTTGTTGAAGATGAAATTGCTGCTGCTAAACGTAGAGAAAATGTTGTAGAAAGTTTTGATCCACAAATCTAATTTTTATCTTATACCGGTTATTTATACTAATTGGTATTGAAAATAAAGCAGGCTAAATCTCAGCGAAATATACCGTAAAAATTTGCCTGTTTTTCTTCCCCTTTAGACTAATAGCACTAAAATTCAATTGACTATTCTGTTGAGCGAGGTAAAATAGAATACTTGAGTAAATTACTCAGGTATTTACTTGACTAATATAAAGGGTTATGTAGAATTGCGCGGCTATTTGGGCTTCAATAACTTTTAAGCCTTTAATTGTACTTTTTAAATGTACACTTTAGTTGTACTGATAAGGCACAAGATGAGATTAACTTCTAAAGGGCGTTATGCCGTTACTGCAATGCTTGATGTTGCTATACATGCAGCGTCAGGCCCTGTGTCGCTAGCTGATATATCAGAGCGTCAGGGCATTTCATTATCTTATCTGGAACAGTTGTTTTCACGTTTACGTAAAAATGGTCTGGTTAGCAGTGTACGTGGTCCCGGTGGTGGTTACCGTTTAGGGAAATGCTCAGCTGAAATTGCGGTAGCAGATGTGATTGGCGCAGTAGATGAGAGCATTAATGCAACCAAATGCCTGGATAAAGGAAACTGTCAGGGTGGCGATGTGTGTTTAACGCACACATTATGGGCCGATTTAAGCAATAGAATTGAAGATTTTTTGAAAAATATTTCCCTGTCTGAATTAGTAGAGCAGGGGAGTGTTAAAATCATATCAAAAAGGCAAGATAGCCGGTGTAAAAAAGCCGAAAAGTCTTCAAAAATTGAAACTTTGATAGCGACAAAAAATATTATTAACGACCTGTTATAGCAGGTGTGTCGATTTACCTTGGAGAGTGTTAGCTTATGAAGCTTCCTATTTATTTTGATTATTCCGCAACTACTCCTGTAGATAAGCGTGTTGCAACAAAAATGATGGAATATATGACCACTGATGGTCATTTTGGTAATCCTGCCTCACGTTCACATAAATTCGGCTGGCAAGCTGAAGAAGCGGTTGATATTGCGCGTAATCAGATTGCTGAATTAATAAATGCCGATCCTCGTGAAATCGTTATTACCTCTGGTGCTACCGAGTCAGACAACCTTGCCATTAAAGGTGTTGCTAATTTTTACAGCAAAAAAGGTAAGCATATTATTACCGCTAAAACTGAGCATAAAGCGGTTTTAGATACTTGTCGCGAACTAGAGCGCCAAGGTTTTGAAGTTACTTATCTTGATCCTGAAACCAATGGATTAATTGATTTAAACAAATTAAATGAAGCCATGCGTGATGACACAGTATTAGTGAGCATTATGCATGTAAATAACGAAATTGGCGTGATTCAGGATATTGCTGAAATTGGCGAAATGTGTCGTGCGCGCAAAATTGTCTTTCATGTTGATGCAGCACAAAGTGCTGGCAAAATTGCTATTGATACCCAGAATTTAAAAGTAGATTTAATGTCTTTCTCGGCACATAAAATATATGGTCCTAAAGGCATTGGTGCGTTATACGTTCGCCGTAAGCCACGCATTCGTTTAGAAGCGCAAATGCATGGTGGTGGTCATGAGCGCGGTATGCGTTCAGGTACCTTAGCGACTCATCAAATTGTTGGCATGGGTGAAGCTTTCCGCATTGCCAAAGAAGAAATGGCGCAAGATCTTGAGCATGTAACTAAAATGCGTGATCGTATGTGGGCAGGCCTTAACTCTATGGAACAGGTTTTTGTTAACGGCGATTTTGATCATCGTTATGCTGGTAACTTAAATGTCAGCTTCAACTTTGTTGAAGGTGAATCATTAATTATGGCACTTAAAGATTTAGCCGTATCGTCTGGCTCTGCTTGTACATCAGCAAGTCTTGAACCTTCTTACGTATTACGTGCATTGGGTTTAAATGACGAAATGGCGCACAGCTCAATACGCTTTAGTTTTGGTCGTTTTACCACTGCTGAAGAAATTGATTACGCTATTGAATTAATTAAAAAATCAATTGGTCACTTACGTGATATGTCACCACTTTGGGAAATGTTCAAAGATGGTGTCGACTTAGATTCAATTGAATGGGCTGCTCACTAGAGCGCAGAGGAGAAAAATTATGGCTTACAGCGAAAAAGTTATTGATCATTATGAAAATCCACGCAACGTTGGTTCCATGGATAAAAATGATCCGTCGGTAGCAACGGGTATGGTGGGTGCACCAGCTTGTGGCGATGTAATGAAATTACAGTTGAAAATATCTAAAGATGGCATAATTGAAGATGCTAAGTTTAAAACCTATGGTTGCGGCTCGGCTATTGCTTCAAGCTCATTAGTAACTGAATGGGTTAAAGGTAAATCAATTGAAGAAGCTGGTAAGATAAAAAACACTGCCATTGCTGAAGAATTGGCCTTACCACCTGTTAAAATTCATTGCTCTATTTTAGCTGAAGATGCAATTAAAGCTGCAATTGCTGATTACCGCAGCAAACAGAATTAGAGGCAAAGTAAAATGTCAGTTACCATGACACCAGCCGCATCTGAGCGGGTTAAATCATTTATGGACAATCGCGGTAAAGGCATTGGTTTGCGTTTAGGTATTAAAACCACTGGTTGTTCAGGTTTGGCTTATGTACTTGAGTTTGTAGATGATTTGAACGAAGACGATCAAGTATTTTCCTTTGATGATGTGAAAATTATCATTGATGGAAAAAGTTTAGTTTATCTTGACGGAATTGAACTTGATTTCGTTAAAGAAGGCTTGAACGAAGGCTTTAAATTCACTAACCCGAATGCTAAAGGCGAATGTGGTTGCGGTGAGAGTTTTAACGTATAGAAACGCTTTTGCTGTGACTGGTTTTGTTGCGGACAATTTTGTAAAAGCCTGATCTTGTATAAGAGCAGGTAAAAGTGTTACGTATAATTTTAGAAGAAAAGTTGTGAAGAATAGCCTGTGAATTATTTTGAATTATTTGGTTTAGACACAAGTTTTAATCTTGATACCAGAAATTTGTCTGAAACCTATCAAAAGTTACAAAAAGCGGTTCATCCGGATCGCTTTGCTCACGCATCCAGTCAGGAACAATTAATTGCTGTGCAAAAATCTGCAATGATTAATGACGCCAACCAAACGCTTAAAAAACCGCTTAAACGCGCAGAATACTTGCTTGAAATTCGCAATACCGTTATGCCGAATGAACAAGCATCATTTTCTGATAATAGTTTTTTAATGCGTCAAATGGAATTGCGCGAAATGCTAGAAGAAGTAAAATACGCCGATGACGTATATACGGCCATATTTGAAGCGACCCAAATTTTGGATCAAGAATATGAGTTGTTATTTAGCTCGATGCAAATTCAATTGGGTGAAAATACCCAGGAATCTAATTTATCAGCATGTGATAATTTACGTAAATTAAAATTTTATGAAAAACTTCATATTGAACTGGATCGTCTTGAAGAACAATTGCTTGATGATTAAAGTTTTTTCTGATTAATGGTTAAATGGTAATCGTTTAATAGTAATCGTTTAATGGTAATTCACTAATAAATAAGTAGTTTACTGAGTAATCGTGTGATTGCTCATTATTTTCAGCCCGGACCAAAAGAATATTGTTATGGCCTTATTGCAAATTGCAGAACCTGGACAAAGTACCGTTCCCCATGAGCACAGATTAGCTGCTGGTATTGATTTAGGCACAACTAATTCCCTTGTTGCCAGTGTTAAAAGTGGCACAGCTCAAACTTTAGCAGATGAAGACGGCAAAGATATTTTACCTTCAATTGTCAGTTATCAAAACAACAATGAAATACTTGTTGGTGATGCTGCTAAAGCGCACGCCGTTATCGATCCTGAAAATACTATTGTTTCAGCCAAGCGTTTAATTGGTCGTTCATTAACCGATATTCAAGCAAAATATCCTGCTTTACCTTACGCTTTTTGTGGTGATGAATCTCATCCTGAAATTCAAACACGCCAAGGTGATGTTAACCCGGTACAAGTTTCAGCAGAAATACTGAAAAATCTGGTACAACGGGCAACCAGTGCGTTAGGTGGTGAATTAACTGGTGTAGTAATTACTGTTCCAGCTTATTTTGATGATGCTCAACGTCATAGTACAAAAGACGCCGCTAAATTGGCTGGTGTTAATGTCTTACGTTTACTCAATGAACCAACAGCTGCAGCTGTGGCTTATGGTTTAGACAGTGGTCAGGAAGGTGTAATTGCTGTTTATGACTTAGGTGGCGGTACGTTTGATATTTCAATATTACGTCTTAACAAAGGTGTCTTTGAAGTTATGGCTACTGGCGGCGATTCCGCTTTAGGTGGTGATGATTTTGATGCGCTCTTAGTTGATTATTTAATTGAAAACTCTGATTTGCAACGACCTTTATCAACGTCAATGGAACGTAAATTACTTCAGCAAGCTTGTTTAGTTAAAGAAGAATTAAGTGCTAAAGAAGAATGTTCTGCGTCGTTGATGTTGGAAGATGGATTAAACTGGTCGATAAACATAAACCGTGCAACGTTCGATGGTTTGATTTCAACATTAGTTGCAAAAACACTCCGTGCTTGTCGTCGGGCTTTAAAAGATGCAGAAATTACTACCGATGAAATCATTGAAGTGGTCATGGTTGGTGGTTCTACACGTGTACCATTGGTAAGAAGTGAAGTTGAAAAACACTTTAAACGAACCCCATTAACTTCGATAGATCCCGATAAAGTTGTAGCGATTGGTGCAGCAATACAAGCAGATATTTTAGCGGGCAATAAACCTGATAGTGATATGTTGTTGCTTGATGTTATTCCTTTGTCGTTAGGTTTAGAAACCATGGGTGGTCTGGTCGAAAAAGTAATTGCCCGTAATACCACTATTCCTGTTGCGAAAGCCCAGGAATTTACCACCTTTAAAGATGGTCAAACGGCTATGGCTGTGCACGTTTTACAAGGTGAACGTGAATTGGTTGACGATTGTCGTTCGTTAGCCCGTTTTGAATTACGTGGAATACCTGCAATGACTGCGGGTGCTGCGCATATCAGAGTTACTTTTAAAGTTGATGCTGATGGCTTGCTTGAAGTTTCAGCTATGGAAAAATCAACGGGTGTTGAAGCCAGCATAGAAGTTAAACCTTCATTTGGCTTAGATGAAGATCAGATAGCATCGATGTTAAAGGCATCAATGCAAAATGCAGAAGTTGATATTCAAGCACGTATGATTAAAGAACAACAAGTTGAAGCGTCCAGAGTGATAGAATCTGTTCAATCAGCTTTAGCTGCAGATAGTCAGTTATTAACAGAAACAGAAATCGCTGCAATTAACACCGCGATAAATGAACTTGCTAAAATAACTCAATCATCTGTTGCTGACGATATTGAAGCCGCAATTGAAAAATTAAATGATAGCACAGCCGTTTTTGCTGAACGTCGAATGGATGCTTCCATTCGTACGGCATTATCTGGTCATTCGGTTGATGATATTTAAATAGGATAAAGAAAATGCCAAAAATTATATTTCTTCCACACGCAGTATTATGTCCTGATGGGGCCGTTGTAGAAGCTGAGACAGGTAAGAGTGTACTTAACGTAGCTCTGGAAAATGATATTGATATTGAACATGCCTGTGAAAAAGTATGTGCCTGCACCACTTGTCATATTATTGTTCGGGAAGGGTTTGATTCACTTGGAGAAAGTGATGAACTTGAAGATGATTTACTTGATAAAGCCTGGGGTTTAGAGCCCGATTCACGTTTGGGATGTCAGGCAATTATTGCCGATGAAGATTTGGTTGTTGAGATCCCTAAATATACGATAAATATGGTTTCTGAGAATCATTAACAGATTTTCAAAATAATTTAGTAAAAAGGGCAATAACAGATAAATGTTATTGCCCTTTTTTTATTTATGGCTTTTGTGTTACAAAAAAAGAGGAATAATACCATTTAGCATAAATAATATTATTCCCAAGTAGCTTGGGTATATGATCCAATTAACTCTTCCGCTTTAGAACTACTGAGTAATCCAATTGGTATAATTACCTTTATCTTTACTCAGTACTTTTTGTTTCTTTGACTGATTTTGTACGTAAATTGACACCCCTTGCCCGAGTTAGAACTCATGTCCACAATCGGAGGCTTGGGAGCAGTGGTGTAAAAAAGTTTCAAGACTATTTTATAAAAATGAAGCGATAAATCAGGCAAAATTACAGGTGATAACTTTTTATACTGTTAGTTAGTGCCTGAACGGAAAGTCTACATGTCTTATTACGTATGGGGTGTAGCTGCTTTTAAAGTTTGAAGATCTTTGGAAATCAGTCGGTTTTGATGATAATTCAAGCATATTATGTGTTTTTGGGCCAAACTTTCAAAATCTTCGTTTTTAAAAATAGCTCGAAGAGCATATGTAGTAACACTTTCAGGGGTTTCCGTTCAGGCACTAGTTATTTATTCATTGTCACTTCTACTTATGCAGACATTTATAAGACAGTAGTGACAATTGATAAAACAGCTGAAAACCTGTCTTGGATAGAGTCAACTTCAATGCAGTTCTCTAATGTTATTCTTGATAGTTCACGCTGGAAGGCATGACCTGTAATACAAGTACTGTTGCAAAAGAAAGGAATCAATTGTGTCCGGGAAGTAGAGATTACGTTAGTAATGCTGTCTTTATTGTTTCTGGTCCAGCTAATGCGACAGTCAATGTTTTGGTTGAAATTATGCCAGTAGTAACCAATGGCATTCGCTTTTCGCTATTTTATTTGGGTGTAGATCCTTTCGTTCGACGAAATAGAAAAAAGATCTTTTTATGATCAATAAGTTACTGAAATAAAATAAGGAAAGAGAAGCCTTTTTGTGCTACTTATATTGTTACCACACGCCATAAGACACACTAAAGACTTCTCCATGAATATAGCTTACTTGAATTCTTCTGAATTTTCATTCTTTACTGACGCTAGAGAACAACTTGAGCAGATAATCACCGTATTACAATCAGAGGAGAAAATGTGTAGCGAGCATGGTGATATTGAACAATACATTAATATCCAAGGGCAGGATCTGCTCAGAAGACTCCTACAAGGTTATCTTGATTTAACAGCAAAAGATGAACCCAAACGACTTGTTCAAACGGCTGACGGTCAGGATTTAAATCATGTTAAAAACAAAACAAGTCGAAATATTATTAGCTTGTTTGGTAAGGTGAAAGTGAACCGAAAAAGCTACAGTCAACGAGATCAAGCTAGCCAATTTCCACTTGATGCGCAATTTAATTTACCTGACGACCAATATTCCGATGGTATAAGACAACGAAATGCACTGGAAGCAATTAAAAGTTCTTTTGATAATGCTATTGAAAGCATTGATAAAACAACTGGTGGTCATATTCCTAAACGACAAAGCTTACAATTAGTCCAAGATGTGGCGCAAGATTTTGAGCTTTACTATGAACAAAACCACTATCAAAGGCCTGAGGATACTGATGATTTATTGGTATTGACCTTTGACGGAAAAGGGATTGTCATGCGTCCAGATGGCTTGAGGGAATGTACAAAAAAAGCC
>JABSOJ010000698.1 GCA_013216005.1 Alteromonadaceae bacterium
TGAACTCATGTAAATTAACAGAAAACATTGTTGAACTGTAACCCTAATTTAGCCTATATGGTCAGTGCCTTTTTTTTATTTCATTTAAGGTTTACTAAAATAGTCAACTAAGAAGCTATCGAAATCCATTGTGTCATTCTCTTCAATTTCTTGCTGTTTCATATGTGATTTTTCAACACAATCAATAAAATATTGATGATCGTAAAACTGATAGTCTCTGGCAAGTAGTTCTTCTCGATATTGCTTGGCGTTTGACATAGCCATCTCAGTTAAACTCTTATCTTGGTTAACAATCAGATCTAATATTTTTGCAGAAGGAGTAAGACTGGCGTTGTTAATCTTTTCCCGTTCCAGGGAAACTGACTGGCTATATTTTGATGTTTGATAAGCTTTATCGAGCAATGTTGCTACTTTGTCTAACTCGTCAAAGATTTCATTCCCCCATTGTTTAACTGACTTGGGTTGGTCATTATCCAGTAATAACAATTTAGGATCACGGCCACGGATCACGACTTCATTCATATTCTTTTCATATTCTTGTTGCACTGAACAATCTAAGTTTGAATTGTCAATTAACGCGCAATAAGTTAAAAATATATCCAAAAAGTAAACTTGTTCAATACTGATACCCGTATCAACAAAAGGGTTGATATCAAGTGCTCTGACTTCGATGTATTCTACGCCTCTGCGTAACAAAGCTTCGGATGGCTTTTCTCCACTTTCAGCAACACGTTTTGGTCTGATAGGGGCGTAAAGTTCATTTTCAATTTGTAAAACATTGCTGTTTAATTGTTGATATTCCCCGTTAACTTTAACACCAATTTCAGCAAAAGATTCAGAGTCTAAATTTATCGCTTTTTGTACACCTTCAACATAGCCATTTAAGTCGTTATAGCAAATTTGTAAATTTGATTGCTCGCTACTGGTATAACCTAAATCACTCATTCGTAACGATGTGCCATGCTCTAAATATAAGTAACCGCGGGAGGTTTTTTTAAAAGGTAATTTGTGAGGTTTATCCTGTAAAAAAGAACCACAAATCGCTGGTGAACTGCCGTATAAGTAAGGGATTAACCAACAATAACGTTTATAGTTTCTTAGCAATGAAAAATATTTATTTGAAATAAAATCATCAAGTTGTTCGGTATTATTATTGATTTCCTGTAAGTTCTTCCAGAAATCTTCTGAGAAAGAAAAATTAAAATGAATACCTGCAATGACTTGCATCATACTGCCATATCTATTTTTTAATCCCTGACGATAAACTGTTTTCATTTTTCCAATGTTGGAATGCCCATATTGCGCTAAAGGAATTTTGTCTTCGTCATTAACGAAACATGGCATGCTCATTGGCCACAGCAATTCACCGTCAATTTCACCTAAGGTATATTTTTGAATATCTTGTAATTGTGAAATAGCTTGCGAGGGTGTTTTACTGACAGGCGTTATAAACTCAAGTAAAGTTTCTGAGTAATCAGTGGTAATTTGCGGATGTGTTAATGCTGAACCAAGGCGTTGATGATGCGGTTGTTCAGATAATTTACCTTCAGGTAAAATTCTCAAAGCTTCTCTTTCTATACCTCGCCCAATTCCTGTTAAAGAAGATAAGGCAGGTTCTTGGTTGAATGCTGCGATGTAGCCATCTAAAGATAATGTCAAAATATTTCCTAATTTCTGATTACTAAGAATAATTAAATCAAATTGTTGAGGTATAGATCTTTTGATTTAATTAAAATGTGTTGTTCAGCAGTCTTACTATTTATGGGTGTGTATCGATAATTTCAATACGTTGTTTAACTTAATTTTGCTTTTATTTACATCCAAACTAGTCGTTGAATCCCATATTTTCAAGTTGGAGGGGATATATCAGCAATTATTCTTAAGTGGCTTGTTTGAATATAAGTAACTACTCAGCACTTAATTTAAATAAAAGTAAAAAATAAAAAAAGGATCTACTTGCTCGATCCTTTTCAGTAGCT
>JABSOJ010000699.1 GCA_013216005.1 Alteromonadaceae bacterium
CTGGCGGTGATTTTACAAAAAAAAGAGGAAAAACCTGTCAAGCTTTTTTTTCATAAAATAACGCTGAATAATTACAAAATAAATTATAAAACAAGCACTGTAAGTCAGCCCAAGTGTTTTTTCAGCGCCTCTGCTAATTGCTCTTCAATTTCTACTAATTCATCTTCAAAAAAGTATTTCTCCGTGTCCATCGGTGCCAGACAATCAATTTTATTTTCAGTTTCATTATATTTTGCGTGAAAAACTCGATCCATCCACTTCATGTTTCGCGCTTCTGTAAATTGCAGGGCAAAACATTTTTCACCATTGATAATTGACGTGCCTAAAACTGCAATTTTACCTTCTGAAAGTGAAATTGAAATATGCCGGGACGGACGGTTAATTTACGCTAATGAGCGATAAACCAAATTAAATATCTTTTCAATTTCAGCCACAGGTGCAGCATAATAATGATACTCGCCCGTTGGTCGCGCGAAATACATTGAATGAAAACCAACAGACATCATCCCAAAAATTTCAGCTAAATCAATCCAGTTTTTTGCCGTTTTTTCAATGTCCACTTCGCCATTTTCATCTGTGAATAAACTAATATGATGCATGATCGGACTTTGCGAACGAATAACAACACCATGATTTTGCAGACGACGAATTGCAGCAATAGTACTTGGATTTAACAGCTCACAGGGTGTGGAAAAATGTGCCATCCAAGCCAGCTGAATACCGTTGTCACGCATCGTGTCAAATAGTTCCAGCATGGAATTGTATTTTTCACTCAGGATCATTTCCGGTTGAAATGTTAAAGCACGGGTTGCCAATCGTACATTTTTAACATGCAACAAACTTGAATCTTCAATCAAAGGCATAACGTACTGCGCTAAACGGCTTGCTGGCATGTAGCCGCCATCGCCACCCGTGATCAGGAAGTTAGTGACTTCAGGATGTTTTCGAACATAATCATGAATTTGTTTAATATCTTTTTGAATAAACATATCTTCATCACCACGCACTTGCGCATGACGAAAACATTAGGTACAAAAAGAGAAACAACTTTGGGTTGTTTTATCAAAAATAAGCTGACATTGAGGATATTTATGCTAAGAGCCGTCAAGAAACTCAATTTCTCCTTCATCATTTTCAAACCAGGGTTTATTTAATTGCTGGTTACCGTCGTGGGGATTGGTTCTTTCCATATAATCAACAGCAATTTGCGTTCTTGCTTTGGCATCGGCTGCATCAACATATTTTTTCGTAAGTTCAGGATCGATCATACCCGGTTGCGCAAAAACTAAATGGAAAATAGAATCATTGATATAGTCATTCCAGTTAATACTATTTAATGAATGACGGGTCGCTAAAAAACGGTAAACTTCTACAAAAAATTCCCGTTCAGCTATGTTACCAATTTCAATACCATTTTTAGACAAAATAGCACACACTTCTCTAAAACCTGATAAACCGGAGTAACGTTCTTTACCCTGAAACAAAAATGGTTTGCTTGCTAAAAAATCTGAATATTTGGGATAAATAGCATGTAAACGACTCAATAAACCTGCGGGCAATAAATTTTCACTGCTAATGATATTTCTAACCTCTTGATTATATCCATAACGTTGCATGGTATTTTCAATGTCAGATGAAGTAACAACTAAATGTTTTTCTTTTTTGATCCTGACTTTGTCATCGCTAATAACATTAATTGCCACCGTCTTAACAGGTGTAAATTGCTCCATAGTTTCATCCTCAACCTAACAATTTGAATTTATAGATAATTTTGGTACTGCAAGATCCTTTAAGCGATATTATATTTTTATATCTGCTATAGTGTTAACTATAGTGTTAACTATAGTCAAATTTCTAATTTAACGGTCTAATTTCGCTAAATGGACAAATAACTATTAAAAAACTGGCACTGACCATATAGGCTAAATTAGGGTTACAGTTCAACAATGTTTTCTGTTAATTTACATGAGTTCAAACC
>JABSOJ010000700.1 GCA_013216005.1 Alteromonadaceae bacterium
AGTAACGCAAAGCTAGATAAGCAGCAAATATTGGCTGCTGCATATGGGGGACAACAGCATTATGGAACATAGCCATTATTATATGGTTATTGATTAGCTAAGTTCTCTTAAGTAATCGGCTTACTGTGCACAATCACTCGAATTTTTGCATATTAGGTTTCATTCGGCTAATAATTCCTATCATCCGGCCAACTAGTTTCCAGTGACTCGGCCACACGTATTTCCAAAATTCGTTCATGTTGGTTTATGACAAGTTAGTTCGCACAGGCGACATAAAGAGTCACTGATTGTGAAGGTCAAGTTTAAAATCATACAGCGGACAAAAATATCATACTTCGTAGGGCGCTTTGTGGGACATTGCGCTACAGGTTTTATGATTATTTTGTGATAAATTTACCATTGTCACAACTAATCCGTAACGATAAGTTTTATCAAAGTTGACGTTATATAACGAAAAGATTAATGTAAGGATAACACTAACAGTAGTCATATCTGTTTTAAGCACAATACAAAGATTATATTTTTATGAATAGCTCCCCTTTTAAAAAATTGAGAATTTTTAACTTCCTCAACGAAGGTAAAAAGCTTTTGTTAGATGGAGGTATGTCTAATCAATTAGAAAGCCAAGGGTTTGATCTTAATGATGATCTGTGGTCGGCTCATTTGTTATTGTCTCATTCAAGAGCAATTGTAGATGCTCATTTATATTATTTAAACGCTGGCGCTCAATGTTTGATCACAGCAAGTTATCAAGCAACTGTTTCAGGTCTTATTCAATCAGGATTAAACGAGCAACAAGCAGGTGACTTAATTATCAGCTCGGTTTTATTGGCGCAACAAGCAATTGATTCATTTATGTTAAACAATCCAAATACTGAGCGTCCTTTTGTGGCCGCAAGTATTGGTCCTTATGGTGCTAGTTTAGCTGATGGCTCAGAGTATCACGGTAATTATGGTGTTAATGATGAAGTATTGAGAACTCATCATCAAGCGCAAATAACATTTCTAGCTCAAACCAATGCCGATTTATTCGCATGTGAAACTATTCCAAGTTTGCAAGAAGCTCGTATATTGAAAGAGCTACTTGAAAAACAAATAAAACCAGCCTGGCTTAGCTTCTCTTGTAAAAATGGACAACAATTAAACGACGGCACACCAATTGAAGAGTGTGTAAAAGAGTTTAATCACAGCGTGAACCCTATTGCGTTAGGTGTAAACTGTACAAACCCGAAATATATTGTTGAGTTAATTAAGAGAATAAAATCCACATGTCCTGAAAAATTTATTGTTGTTTATCCTAACTCCGGTGAAGATTATGATCCAATTAGCAAAGCATGGCATGGAACGGCATCACCTAGCGAATGTGGCCATGCATCAATATCTTGGTTAAATGCTGGAGCGAATATTATTGGGGGTTGCTGTCGTATGGGTCCACAACATATTTCTTCAATAAAACAGGCGATGAACAGAAAATAGAAAGATTGTCTATTGGCGCAAGTGACTATTTTTTCTTCCTATAGGTGAATCACAAGTGCGTCATTACCGCGCTAGCGGTTTTGCTCTTTGTTGCCTAACTAGCCCTCTGGTTAATTTGATTGCTTTTTGGCAAAAGTGATCTTGAGTGTCTATCTCACTATGGGGCGTTAGCGCCATAGCTAATTTATGTAGATGTCAGCTTTCTCTGGAAATAGGGGGCACAATTCTAACGTTTTTTGATCAGAATTTTTAGTCTCTAATGTGGTAGTTACTGCCCTTTGAGCAGTCCGGTGCATGCACTTTGAGTTTCACTTTAGAAGCTCAATATTTCAAAAAGACTCTAACGGCTTTTGGGTGCGTTTTATAGACTTTAGCTACTGCTTGCTTTTAAAAACAACTGATTTATCCACGGAAACTAAATGGGGCACCAATCAAACCGGGTAACAGTTCATATTTGTGTATTATCATGTTTAAGTTGATACAGTCCAGAGCTTGTATA
>JABSOJ010000701.1 GCA_013216005.1 Alteromonadaceae bacterium
ACAACCGTAAGGAGCTCGTAATGCGTCATTACGAAATCATATTTATGGTTCACCCTGAACAGAGTGAACAAGTACCTAGCATGATCGAACGTTACAGTGAGATCATCACCAAAGCTGAAGGCAAAATCCACCGTCTAGAAGACTGGGGTCGTCGTCAATTAGCATATCCAATCAATAAACTGCATAAAGCACACTATGTTTTACTTAACATTGAAGCGCCTCAATCAGTAATTGATGAATTAGAAACTTCTTTCCGTTATAACGATGTTGTTATTCGTAACATGATCATGCGTACTAAAAACGCGGTAACTGAAGCATCGCCAATGGCTACTGCTAAAGACGAACGCCGTGAAGTTAAGAAAGATGTTACTGAAGCGCCTGCAAAAGCTGAAGAAGTGAAAACTGAAGAAGTAAAAACTGAAGAAGTGAAAACTGAAACAGTTAAAACTGAAACAGTTAAAACTGAAGAAGCTGCAAGCGAAGAATAAGTAATTCGTGACAAACTCTTTATTAAAAGAGAATTGTCTTGTGTTGGTCGGTCAGGTTGTTAAAAAACCTAAATTGTCAACAAGCCCTGCTGGTATTGTACACTGTCAGTTTTCAATAGACCATAAGTCTATACAAAACGAAGCAGGAATGAATCGCCAGGCATTCGTAAGAATGAAAGTAGTGGCAACAGGAGAATGGTCACAACACTTAACTCGTGATTTGACTGAAGGCTGTAATATAAAAGTGACGGGGTTTATTAATCGTCACGAAGCTAGAAATGGTAATCCCATGCTAGTGTTACATGCCGAACAGATTGAAATGATTAATTAAGGCGTATATTCAATAAAATGTAAGGTTCTTTTGAATTTTTCCGTTATATTGAATAATGCCAAATTTGGAGAAATCTATGTCTCGTTTTTTTAGACGTCGTAAGTTCTGCCGCTTCACAGCGGAAGGTGCTACCTCTATCGATTATAAAGATATTGCTACACTGAAAAACTATATCACTGAAAGTGGTAAAATCGTACCTAGCCGTATTACAGGTACTGCTGCTAAGTATCAACGTCAACTTGGT
The DNA here is from genome assembly GCA_013216005.1 of Alteromonadaceae bacterium. Lineage (GTDB taxonomy): Bacteria > Pseudomonadota > Gammaproteobacteria > Enterobacterales > Alteromonadaceae > JABSOI01. The sequence continues at coordinate 1,064 of JABSOJ010000701.1, forward strand.
CGTGCGATCAAGCGTGCTCGTTATTTATCATTATTACCATACACAGACTTACATAAGTAAGCTAATAAGGGGTTTCAAATGGAAGTAATACTTCTAGATAAAATCGCCAAATTAGGCGAACTTGGTGACAAAGTGTCTGTTAAATCTGGCTATGCTCGTAACTTCTTGTTACCAAAAGGCAAAGCTGTATTTGCATCTGAAGATAATGTTTCTCATTTTGAAGCACGTCGTGCTGATATTGAGAAAAAATTAGCTGAAGTTTTAGCCGCAGCGCAAGCTCGTGCAGCTAAAATTGTTGTATTATCTGAAGTTACTATTGCATCAACTGCTGGTGACGAAGGTAAGTTATTCGGTTCAGTTGGTACTCGTGATATCGCTGATGCGATAACTGAAGCTGGTGTTGAAGTGACTAAAGCTGAAATACGTTTACCATTAGGTACTATTCGTGAAACAGGTGAATTCGAAATCGCAATTCATTTACATCACGATGTTGATACCAGCATCAAATTGGTAGTTATTGCTGAAGCTTAATTGCTATCGGTTTTGTTATTAGCTTAAGCTAACGACAACTTGCTACATATTTTGACAAAAACACTACGTTTTTTTATAAAAAGCGTGGTGTTTTTTTTTGTTATTAGTATTACAATTTTCCAATGCAGATTGGTATGAGTTGGGGATATTGAAAATCCAATGAGTAGTAGAGTCTTTTTGGTATATATGGAGTTAATGATGAAAAGTTTAAAAAAAAGGTTGTTCGTAATTACGGTAATAAGCAGTTTCGTTCTATCGGGTTGTAGTGCAATACACACCTCGGTTGCAAAGAAAGATTTAGACGTGCAAACCAAAATGAGGGAGAGCATCTTTTTAGATCCTGTCGCTCCAGACAAACGTGTAGTTTTTATC
>JABSOJ010000702.1 GCA_013216005.1 Alteromonadaceae bacterium
TTATTTTATTTCAGTAACTTATTGATCATAAAAAGATCTTTTTTCTATTTCGTCGAACGAAAGGATCTACACCCATTAGCATTTGACTCGCAAAAGTATGCCTCAATTGATAAGCAGGTCTGTGTGTTAATTTTGCTTTGCGTAACCAATCGGCCCATTAGTGATTCATGGTTGTTAACTCAGGTCGTTTATATGGCTTATTGTCGCGACTTAAAAATATTCTTCGACGCAATACCTGTTTTGTTGTTTTGTGCTTCAAGTGCACCGTCTCATTAATCAGAGGAAGAATGTAAGAATATTCACATTGTATTTTCAGTGCATTTAAAGCAACAGGCATCAATTCAATTTTACGAATACCTGCCGATGTTTTTGGTGGCTTAAGTTGACCTTTTCGATTTATATTGTAGCGAAAATGGCATGGAAGAAAAGTAAAAAAAGAGATATGGGGAAGTCGTAATGGTATAAATGTCTCTATATTTGGATATCAATATCTTGAAGGTCATGGAGAACACTCAAGCTGAAACCTGAAAATACGTTTCATAAAATAGGGCAAGTATTCGGTTATCAAGATATTGATTTTGAATTTTTTCCTGAGTTTTCTAAAATATATCTCTTAAGAGGAGATGATGAATTAAAGATCTGTCAATTATTTACTCCTCAGATAATCATTTTTTCTGAATCAAATCAAAACTTATGTATTGAAGCACAAAACAATACTCTTATATTTTATAAGCCATCAAAAAGATGTAAACCTGATGAGATCCAGGGATTTTTAGAGGATGGACAAAACATACAACAAATTTTTATGTGTTAATTCATATGTCAGTTTAAAGGTTAGTAATTAACCAAGTCTAACAAGACAGTAAAGATGGGATTAATAACAAATGGCTGGGTTCAACTTTGTTTTATATTATAACCCACTATTATTCGTTGCTTAATGATACAATATCTTTAATTCGTGTTTTTGCAAAGGTTAATGTGAATGGATGTTTATAATAAAATCATTTACTTACCTTTTAGTATTACTGTGTAGTATGGCTGTGATTTTTTAGTTCGGATATTTACATCTGCAATTTACTTAAGCAAAGTGTTGACTCAAACATTCAGTGATTTATTTTGAGTTGTGCTTTGCTTACATAATCATATTTTAAATTCTTTTTATTTTATTCCCCTAAGTTGAAATATTTATAATGAAATTTAGTCCACTTGTTCAAGAGCTTATCGATTCGTTAAAATGTCTGCCCGGTGTAGGTGCAAAATCGGCTCAACGCATGGCATTCCACCTGCTTGAACGAAACCGCAACGGTGGAATTAAGTTGTCGAAAACACTTGATCTAGCGATGGAAAATGTCGGGCATTGTCAGCATTGTCGTAATTTTACTGAACAAGAAATTTGTGATATTTGTCAGAGTACTAAGCGGCAACTTGTACAAACGCTTTGTATTGTGGAAGGACCTGCTGATGTTATTGCTCTTGAACAAACAGGTGAATTTCATGGACTATATTTTGTCTTAATGGGGCATTTGTCGCCAATAGATGGTATTGGCCCCGATGATCTTGGTTTTGATATTTTAGACAAACAGTTAGCCTCTGGAAATTATAAAGAAATTATTCTGGCGACCAACCCAACTGTTGAAGGTGAAGCAACCGCACATTTCATTGCTGATTTAGCTCAAAAATATCAAGTAGATATTTCTCGTATCGCTCATGGTGTACCTGTTGGAGGTGAGTTAGAATATGTCGACGGAAATACCTTGTCTCATGCTTTATCAGGCCGGAAAACTTACCAGTTTTAATCTGAGAATAAAAAAAATTATCGGAAATTTTTTCTTTTCCCTTGAATTTATTTTGCCCATCCCCACATAATGACTAACTTAGTAATATTAGTACTCAAGTTTCGGAGTTCATTCTTAACAATTAAGAATGAACTTTCCCTTATTCTAAAGCTTCTTGCCGCAATGTGAA
>JABSOJ010000703.1 GCA_013216005.1 Alteromonadaceae bacterium
AATTCCAACAATATTAAAAAAGCCAAAAATATAAACGGTAAATTGGTTGAAAATGGTCATATTTCGACAGCCTAGGACTAGGGCCAATAATATTTGCTAGCAACAACAATGATGATTTTATCTTTGGCCATGGCGGAGGATCACCAGGTCTAAATGCAACGGTAAGGTTAAACCCTGAAACCGGTAATGCCATTATTATGCTTACTACGGGCAACAGAGCACTGGCGACAGATACAGCAACGCAATGGACATTATGGGAAACAGGAAATCCAGACATAATCATGCTTAAAAATATGATCCCTGTGATGATTAAACGAGTTTTAATAGGTTGCGTTGTCATATTCATTTTTAGCTTAGTGATTGTATGGCGAAGAAAAAACGTTAATAACAGATTGATACAAATAAATGAGCGTCATTTATTCAATGAAGGCGCCAGATAAAAATCTCATAATCGAGCTTTATGCTCATAGCGAGGTACTGATTTAACGAGCTGATTTTCATCTTTTATTGTGCATTTTTTGTTGTTAATACCCTCTAAGCGGAAAGTAACTCTCATAAAGCCTACTTGAGTATTGTTAATAAGTTTTGATTTTTATTTATAACCTTGATTTCAGTATAGAACATTTAAATTTGATTTTAATCACCATGCTTTTCATTTGAATAAAGCTTGTGGGGATTTGGATGACTCACTTAATGTCGTAAGCATATTCAGGGTCTTATCTCACCGCGGAGATCTCAATTGAGCTTTTTAGTCATCCATTTTATTTTATCCTTACTTCACTTTGCTCTATTTGTTCTATTCGTTATAATACGCGCCGTAGTATTTTAGGACTTAGCTGTAAATTAGGATTAAAAATGAGCACTGCTTCTTTGCCACACTCTCAACAAAAACAAACAACCAAAACTAATACCAATACCAATACCGCCAAAAAAAAGGCCCCTCAAATTAAAAATGTTCAGTTAACCAAGTTAGAAAAAAAGCTTCGTCATAACGTTGGAAAAGCGATTGCACAATACAACATGATCGAAGATGGCGATAAAATTATGGTGTGCATGTCTGGTGGGAAAGACAGTTATGCAATGCTTTCAATTTTAATGATTTTAAAAGAATTAGCGCCAATTAAATTTGATTTGATTGCTGTAAATTTAGATCAAAAACAACCGGGATTTCCTGAGCATATTTTGCCGGAGTATTTAGAATCTTTAGGCGTTGAATACAGAATTGTTGAGGAAGATACTTATTCCATTGTAAAAGAAAAAGTTCCAGAAGGAAAAACGACTTGCAGTTTATGTTCAAGATTACGCAGAGCGTTATTATATAAAGCTGCAAAAGCTGAAGGGGCAACCAAAATTGCATTAGGTCATCATAGAGACGATATGATTGAAACCTTAATGTTAAATATGTTTTATGGCGGAAAACTAAAAGCCATGCCGGCAAAATTAGTTTCAGATAACGGCGAACATGTGGTTATTCGTCCATTGGCATTTTGTAAAGAAAGCGAATTAATACAATACGCAGCACTAAAAAACTTTCCGATAATCCCTTGTAATTTATGTGGTTCTCAACCCAACATGCAGCGTCAGAACATTAAAAAAATGTTAAACGAGTGGGAAGTTAATTTTCCGGGAAGAATAGAATCAATGTTTACCGCAATGAAAAATGTAGTGCCATCTCATTTATGTGACGGTGAATTGTTTGATTTTAAAAATATCGATTCAAACTCTGGTGTGATTAACGGCGGGGATACGGCTTTTGATCAGGAACCTTTCGTGAACGGTTCGGAACAATCTACCGAAGGACTTAGTGAAGTGGTCAAGTTTCCAACGGAAAATATCCTTGATATTGTTGAAATAAAATAACGTCTGATTTATTAATACTGGTAGCTAACTAGTGCCTGAACGGAAAGTCTACATGTCTTATTACGTATGGGGTGTAGCTGCTTTTAAAGTTTGAAGATCTT
>JABSOJ010000704.1 GCA_013216005.1 Alteromonadaceae bacterium
TGAGGGAAAACCTCATGCACGGAATCGAAGAGGGGCCGTTGGATAAGCTATGCGAAGCCTGCGGCCTACTCTACTTTGAATATATTAAATAGTCGTTTTGTTGTTTGTTGTTGTTTGTTCAGATTGTTCTGTTTTAGATAAAAAAGCCAGATTTTAACATCTGGCTTTTTACGTTATAAACTTTTTACCATGTTATTAAATTTATCGACAACCAGCAGTATCAAAATCTACTACCAGTGAAGCACCTTCAGATGGATCTGATGCAACGGATATTTTTATATAACCCCAATATTGATCTAGATTTGTCAGGTAAACACATTTATTGTTACCTACTTTGTAAGAAACATCTTGATGATTAGCAACATCCGGCCAACCTAAATTGCTAAATTCCAGCGCTAAATCGCCAGTACCATGAGCAGTAGAAATAGCGATACTGTTGTGTCCACTTACATCACCAATACTTAACCATGATGGATTGAATTTGCTGATGTTTCCTAAACAGATAGCTGACCCATCTTGAACTTTCCCGCGACTTTGAGGGCCTTGAATAGCACACATATCAGGAATGTTGGATGTTGTTGGTTCTGCCTCATAACTAGCGGTTAAAGTTACACCAGAAAATGTTTTATAACCATTGAGGTTAATATACCAAAGACCAGCTGCCGGTTCGGCAAATGTACAGGTTTCATCATTTCCCGATAGGTATGGGCGACAGTCATGATTGGCAGTTGTTGGTGCTGAACCTTTAAGAACATATAGATCAGCATCACCTGTACCACTACTGCTACTTATCACTAAATTAGTTGCATTAGCAGGTACATTTATGAAATACGTTGCAGTTGTTTTTCCTGCTTCAGCTGATAAGTTTAATTTAGAACCGCCGTTGATGATTTCAATACTGGCACTATTTACTATAGTAAAGGCAACTTGTGATGAGTGAGTTAAACCTCCGGTATCAGTTACTGTTAAAGTAGCTATATAAGTTCCAGTGCTTGCATAACTATGAGTAGGATTGGCGTCGTGCTGTGGCTGCTTTCGTCACCAAAATTCCAGTCGTAAGTGATTGTACTTTCTGCATCAGAAGAGTTTTCACTGCTGAAAGTTATGTTTGTATTAATTTCGCCTGAATAAGGTCCATTGGCATTTGCAGTTGGTGCTGTATTTTCAGGATCGGGTTCACCGCCAGTACTTTTTACGGTTTGTGTCCAGCGAGTAAATTCATTGCTGTAATTACTTACCCAGGTATTAAGGCGTGTTTTGTAAGCGGTCCAATTGCCGGCGCGAGTTTCTGCTACCATAGCTTTAACTTCGTTAAAGTGATTTTCAAACATGAAACGCACAGCAAGATAACCCTAACTATAGATACGGTCTTGATCAAATCCGTCGTAGTTTGTTTCAAAAACAGTGCCTAAATCATAAGTAGAACCATCATGGATTGTATCGATGGCAGCCGGGTTGTTATTTTGATTAGCTACATATTCGTGAACTTGTCGGATAAGCAAATAGCATTTGGCGGATAAGCGAGCAGCATTACTGCTGCTCGCTCTCCTAAGAACCGTGCATGCGAGTTTCCCCGCACACGGCTCAAGTCCTTCAAAGTCCAGTGGTAAAGCTGAACCGGCAGTGAAAGTGGTACGTTTCTTTTACTACCTTCATAATACGCATCTGCAGTCGAATTACCTACTGTTATGCTTGGTAGGCCGGGGATGCACCAGCTTTAATAGCCGTCATTTGCTTTTCCCCATGGTTTCGATTCTCCAAATTATCTTACGATTCAGGACCCGTCGGACGTTGGCCCACTTTCGTGTCAGGTAACATTTGAACCTGTATTCCCACCATTACAGTGTGACATTCGCTTTTTCCGACATCCCAAACCCGCATACCCATCGGTGATTCTCACGAATGACCTACCCGTGAGGGAGATATACGGGGTTTCCACGTTCCACTTTCTGAGTATCTG
>JABSOJ010000705.1 GCA_013216005.1 Alteromonadaceae bacterium
CTGTCAAAACACACTGGATAATTACTTGCTCTTTTGTGAATTCAATCAATCATTTTTACTGTGTTTAAGTACTAGGTTTGGAACTTTTCCGGTGACTGCCCAGCAGATTGAAATTCGATCTCCTGAGCCGCCCATTGCTGGTCCAGGGAAATATACCGAACGGTCGTTCCAATATTTATTTAATTGGGTGGTGATCCCTTTTATTGTACCTACTGCTGATTGACTGAAGGTTTCATGGGATTTATCATGATTTTCAGGTGAATTTAGACGGTTGAGCGCATCTGCTATGTCTTGTGTTTTTGGTAAATTCGGAGCACGATCATCGGCACCTAACATGTGATTTTTCCACGGTGTTTCAGGGTGTTTTTCGTGCCACTTATCCCATGTTATATAGTCAGGTTCAGACAATAACTTTTTCACTTCTGTAAATAGTTCAAAGTGATCTTGCTTTGCCGCATCGATCCGCGCTTGAGCCCTGGCAGATATTTTTGTGCGTTGACCTTCATCGTCATATCCAGGGTAAGTCTTTTTTAGGGCCTCTGGGTTCGGTTGAAATTTTGCAGGTACTGATCCATAGTTCTTAGCGCAAGCATCTTTGATTTTTTCTTGTGTTTTTTTTTTACCCAGGATTTATTCTTCCACATTTCGAGCATATTGTCTGTTCTGGCTCTCCCGCCTTCACCTTGAATGGTTATTGCTTGTAGATTGTTGAATAGTTCTGCTTTCAAATCGTCAAGCTCCGGAGGTGTTAATTGTGTCTCCCCAATAGTTGTATAAATATCGGGGTATTGTTTATTAACTTGGTTTGATTTCTTGTTGGTAAACTGATCACGTTGGATTGAGGTTAACCTTTGCAATAAACTTGTGTTGTCAGAATATTCAATTTCTAAATAGCTCCAATAACACCAGTACATATGGCTAATTGACCCAAATAGAGGCAAATTGGTTTCTGTCATGTTTGATGTGAACCAATCAAATGGAGCGCACTCAAAATATTTTTTTCGGGTAATGCATTCAGATATTGTGATATCACAATTATTTAAGTGGTCGTGTGCTGAATTTTCGGTTTCTTCGATCGCTAAAAATAGGTTTATTTGAATCTCATTCATAGCGCGTAATTCTACTGTCATTTTACTCAGATCTGATTTAGATGGTTCGTCAGGTGTTTTCCAATCTTTAAAATCCAGAATATGCGGAATAATAGAGATACCACTCTCATAACATTTCCAACCATATTGGTCAGTTTGAAGTGCTTCGCTAGTGAAAATTGGCATGAATCCAAGTGTACTTGCTACATTAGAGGTAAGTTGGAGATGAAGCATTTCTTCAATAAAAACACTGTAAACTTTGTTAAAAACTTGCTGATTGGTCGTTAAGTTTTTTCCGGCGGTGGGAGCGGAGCCTGGCCACCAGCGACCAGTATATAACGTACTGTTTTCGCTGTTGATCTGATGAGTTCCCTGTATTGAATACAGTGCTGTCATATAAAGTGGGATCGTAAAAAGCTCAACATTTATTGCAGCTTGAGCAATTGCCTAGACACAAGCAAGGTCGGCATCGACGAAACACAAATCACGGCCTTTGCATTTTGGTTCTGTTTCATTCTTTAGTTGTTCAAGATATTTCGAATGAGCTAATTTTTGTCGATCTGAGATTGGATTTGTCATCATTTAATGCTCCATGTTCCGAATGAACTCTTTTAACGTGTATCCTTGCTGCTATTTAATAGCCGTTATATGTTTGGAAAAAACAAGTGATCTGATTTTCAAAATGAACGCAATAAAGAGTTAGCAAAAAAGGTAAACAGAGAAGGCCGGTACACAGTGCAGTTCCCATCCATAGCAAAAAATAATAACTCCTTATCTTCAATATAGCTGACATTCCGCACCTAATAAAATATATATGTTTTTTATACGATTTTAGTGTAAAAAGTATACGATGCGTAATTAT
>JABSOJ010000706.1 GCA_013216005.1 Alteromonadaceae bacterium
GAGAATAATCTTAAAGTTTAAATTATATTCACTGTTAATTTACAAAACTGTTTAATTTAGACCCGTTTGCCCTGTACTATTATAGTATAATGTTGCTTGTTTTGCGAATCAGTGTTAATTTATTGTATTTAAACAGAAAAAGCCAGCGAACATATAGTTATACTGGCTTTTTATTTCGATTTCATTGGGTTGTAGTGCTATTTAAGTTATATTTTACCCCTTATTAAAGCACTGCGCCAGATACCGCTACGGGGTTTTTTCATAAATATTTTGCCCTTTATGGCGGTGCCATGCCCATTGGGGCTACCCCTGTAATGGCTAAAATACTCATGATAACAATAACTATGCCCGCTAGAAGCTTCAGTTTCATTGTTAATGGTGCTGATTTTTCATCGAATATATCAGCGTCATTATTTTCTTTATATCTCGCTAATTCCTGTTCTATACATTGTAGTCTTTGATCTATTACAGGCTTTAATTCTGTCGGCATATGGGACAAAATAGAAACCAAAGAGTTTAAGATGACTTTTCTTCTAGGGCTTTCTAAATCTAAATTCTCTTCTAAGATGCCCGCCTTTTTATCAACATAAATGTATTGTTCCTGACATTGCATTGTTGAAAAATAATTAGCCATTGCCAAACCTAATTCAAGGTGTTTATTAAGGACAAATGACCTATTTCCCCACTGATCTAAGTAGTTCAAAAACAATATTTGAATGGAACTCAATTCCCAACCTGATTTAGCTTTTTTAGCTTCTGAATAAGCAAAAGCAGTTATAAAAAAGAAGTCAGTAAACCCATCTTTATCTTTGATAAATAGACCACCCAAATAGTCCCAAGCATCACGTAATTCTTTTTTGATTAGATAGTAAAAATGCACTTTTAAATTCCTGTTACGTATAATTTTTAATTTATTGTCTTAAAAACGCCAGTCTGATAACTTCATTCCCGCCGCCTTTACGATGCTTTTAAATAATCTCTTATTAATGATTTCTAACGAGGTGACATTGTCGTCTTTGGTAACACAATTGCTGTACACAGCTGATTCCCTAAATCCTTCAACAATTCTTGCACATAAATCATATTTTCTATTTAATACCAACTTTTTGGATCCGATTTGAAATCACTGTCTACCAAACGCTTTAAATATAAAAAAGAACTGTTCTCTATTATCTCGGTTCTGTCGCATCTTGCTTTTTTAGCCAAAAATCTGAAATTTAACAACCATATAATCAATAGGTTAAAAAATCGAAAAACAGTAAAATACGCAAGATGCGACAGAACCCATGAATGTGACTTATTAGACAATGCAGGAGCATATTGTCCTGAATCCAGTGTATAAAAGGCTTATTTTTTACTCGCTTAACGGAGACAGCAGCGAGTCTAAAATATCATCCGTTAAACTTAGTTTGTTTTCACTCACTTCTTCTGATAATAACGCCTTGGCTAGCTCAGCTTTATTTTGCTGTATTTTCAGAATTTTTTCTTCTATTGAATTTTCAATAATGTATTTGTACACAAAAACCGGTTTGTCTTGGCCAATACGATAAGCTCTGTCTGTGGCTTGGTTTTCCACTGCAGGGTTCCACCAAGGGTCAAAATGAATAACGGTGTCGGCTGCCGTTAAGTTCAAACCTACACCACCAGCGCGTAAGCTAATTAAAAATACTGGCACATCACCGCGTTGAAACTTATCAACGACTTCTTGTCGCTTAGTGGTTGCGCCCGTTAATTTAACAAAACCAATATCCGCGGCCACCAGCTCCTCCTCTATCAAAGCAAGCATGCTAGTAAACTGTGAAAAGATTAATATTCTACGGCCTTCATCAATTTGCTCAGGCAGCGTTTCCATTAAATACTCATGCTTAGCGGATTTGTTTACTTTTTTAGCACCTTCAAGTGATAATAACTTAGGGGGATTAGATACGTGGCGCAACTTTA
>JABSOJ010000707.1 GCA_013216005.1 Alteromonadaceae bacterium
GTGATCGCTGTGTGACCATAACGTCGAAGGATCTCATTCACTGATTTGTTACGTTCCCAAGCGGTTTTAACCTTGGCACATTCAACACAGAAGCATGACAAATTGCTGTACGCTTCGGTGCCACCTTTAGCCACCGGGATAATATGCTCGGTGATCATCTTGCCGTCGACCACAATTGAAGGAGTCTTAAGCAAATGATTCAGGCAAATATTTCCGGCCAGAGCTTTTATCTTTGGTGAGATGCTTCTCCACTCTTTGGTATGGTGAACGCGATTACCTTTGGCTGATTGTTGTTTGCCATATCTGCCCCAATTCGCGTTGTCCGCATGAACATCACAGTAACCATGACGATGAATTGTTGACTTGCCACAACCACCTTGCCGACACCTTTTTGGGCTCGCTCTAGCCATCAGCTAAACCGTTTGATTGTTTGTCTTTGGCCAATTCCAATTCTATAGCATGCTTTTCACTTTGGCGGATATCTTCTTTACGTTTGTAATACCAACTGACAACACCCGTGCCGATACCCGCTATTGCGCTTATCAACATCATCCAGTTATTGAAGGTCATTGCAGCCCAGGAGAAAGACAACACATTGACCAGATAACTGGACTCAGTTGAAATTTTATTAACACTCATTATATAGCCACCAATTCAAAATGCGGTAAATCAAGAAACTTTTCATCAACGGTACGACCATCACTATTCCAGTCACCACCCCAACGTATGCGATGGGTAATTGATTTTTGATCAAGTAATTCATCAGCCACACGTTTGACATAACCCGCAAATAAGGCAAATGCTTTGTGATCATCCCAATCGGTATTTTTGATATCAACAAAATACGGTCCAGCATCAACCGCCATTGATGGCAGCTTATTATGTTTTGAATCAGGGTATTTAACTTGGGACAAACCATTTTCAAACGCTTGGTTTTGCACTTTCATTGACCGATAACCACAAAATATCGAATTGTCGATCTTTTTGATGACCGTGTTAAAGATTAATTGCAGATCACAATGGCAGGTCGCCAATCGTTTTGTTGAAGTATTACCGTATGCAGCCATGGTGATCCTCTTAACTTTTAGTAATTAATTTTTAACGATGAATTAAAGTGCGGCTAATTCCGCTTTAGTTTTTAAATAAGTTTCTTCTTCAAACTCAATACCAATAACCTTTCGACCAAGTTTTAACGCCGCTTTACCCGTGGCACCTGAGCCAAAGAACGCATCAAGCACCACATCACCAGGACGAGAGCTTGTTTTAATGATGTGCTCCATCATATCGGCTGGCTTTTCGCAGGGGTGTTTGCTCGGATAAGGCTGAACCACTTTGAAGTTCCACACGTCGGTATATTGCACGTTGGCATTCACACTGAAATAACGACGCGCTAAATCAAACTGTTTTTTTAGTGCATCATAATCGACATTCAATCCGCTCATTTCATGCTGAACGCATTCGTAATCACGGTATAAAGGATTTAATTTATCTTTGGCATGTTGTGCGAAAAGTATTTGAAGTTTTTCGTATTGTGCTTTGCTCGGTAATTGCCACTGACTAGCACTGAACCAATGGCTACACATTTGTGTACCCGTGGCTTCATTTATTGCTTTAGCCGAGACTTGTAACTCGACTCTGGCTTGTTTGAAATAATCAATAATTGGCGCAAACGCTTTTTGTTTAGCTTGCTCTTTCTTTTGCTCATAACCCACAAGCCCTTTGGCATGACCATCGGCATTATAATGTTGAGCAAAAATAATCCGCTCTGTTTGTGCCGCAAAACCCCGTAATTTTTCTTTACAGTGCCGCATGTATAAACCCGAGGGTTTAGCCCAAACAATATGATTCAACACATCAAACCGCTGTTTAATTAACAGCTCAGTTTCTGCGCTCAATTGAGGCGAACAAAACAGGTATAAACTGCCTGATGGTTTTAATAC
>JABSOJ010000069.1 GCA_013216005.1 Alteromonadaceae bacterium
TAGTTTATTAATAAAATTGAATATGCTAAATCTTAGTTAATTTGGCGAGGTTTTGATAGTCGTTAGGTAAAAGAACGATTAAATGTTTACACAAATAGTGTGACTACAAGGTGTTTTTTACCTAGGTTTCCCACTTTTCGTGTATGGGTGGAAAAATGTTTGATGGAATATAGAGAGCATGTGAAAGTGAATATAAAATAAGAGTAGTAATACTTCAGAACCTTTCAACGATGGTCACAAAATGCGAATATAAACGGTAGAACAGGAACCGGTCGACAGATAATAAAGCCATGGTTTTTACTATATACTCTTTTAAGTGGCTTTATTTGTTTAGAAGGTGGGGATGTGTATGTTTGTCGTGTTTTTCGACAATATTTAACAGGGTAAAATTAAATTATTTATAGTAAGTTTTTCACTGTAAACACCACTGTAAAAGGTAATCTTTATATGGCACCAATCAAACCGGGTAACAGTTCATACTTGTGTCTTACCGTGTTTAAGTTGATACAGTCCAGAGCCTGTATAGGTTTGAACTCATGTAAATTAACAGAAAACATTGTTGAACTGTATCCCTAATTTAGCCTATATGGTCAGTGCCCTTTATATTAAGTAATTCGCATTTTTGTGCTGTTTATATCAAGTAATTCACCAACTATAGGTTTTTAACTCTAGTTATTCGCTTATAAACAAATAAATGGGATGATCATTTTACAGTGTTTAGACTGTTTATATTCTTTACAGCTTATGAGTTGTTTTTTGTTTTTACTGCTTATATACTGTTTTTATGCTTTACAGCTTATTAGTTGTTTTTAGTTTGGGGTATGTAAATAGTTTTTAAACTTTGTGAGGAGCAGTTCATGCATTATGTAATCAATACTATTGATCAACTTAAGATGATTTTGACGGGATATAGAAAATCTCGCGGTTTCTCTCAAAAAGATATGGCGGTAAAGCTTGGAGTCAGTCAGCAAACATACCAAGTACTTGAATCTAATCCTCAAAGGGTAACCGTTGAGCGATTATTTAAAGTATTAACGTTATTAAGAGTGAAATTAATTTTATCAGATGCACCGCTTACACTTGAAATAAAACGGCCAAACAGCCAGTTAAAGTCGAACTCAGTAAAAAATTCCTCGTTAAAAGTTGCTCCAATGAGAGACAGTAGCAAGAAGGAAGAATGGTAATGGCGACAGCACGTAGAATAAGTAAACTCCATATCTGGATGAATGGTGTTTTTGTTGGTTACTGGCAAAAAAAACTAGGGGTAGAGGAGCTTCAATATGTTGATTCATGGGTAGAAAGTGAAATAGGTAGACCTTTATCTATTTCATTACCTTTCACTCCAGATAACCAAAAACATAGAGGAGATAAAGTAAAATTTTATTTTGATAACCTGCTGCCTGATAGTACCGACATCAGAGAGAGGCTTGCGCAAAAGTTCGGTTCTCGAAGTGCATCACCGTTTGATTTGCTTGTAGAATTAGGAAGGGATTGTGTTGGTGCTATACAGTTACTGCCGCCGGGCGAAGAGCCTGAAAATATTGATAGTATTTTGTATGAACCATTATCTGAAAAACAAGTTGCAAATATTTTAAGAAAAACTGTATCGGTAGATAAATTTGGACAGAATGATTTAGATGGTGATCTCCGAATTTCACTTGCTGGTGCGCAAGAAAAAACAGCATTGCTGTGGCATGATAATCAATGGTGTTTTCCTTTGGGGGCGACGCCAACAACGCATATCTTCAAATTACCGTTAGGGCTTGTTGGGGATATGAAAGCGAATATGAATGAGTCCGTTGAGAATGAATGGTTGTGCTCGAAGATTATAGACGCATATGATTTACCCGTCGCGCAGTGTGATATAGATATATTTGAGGATCAAAAAGCGCTTATTGTCGAAAGATTTGACAGGAAATACTCACTAGATAAAACCTGGTTGATTCGTTTACCACAAGAAGATATGTGTCAAGCTCAGGGTATATCGCCAATTATTAAATATCAGAAAGATGGTGGGCTAGGTATTGTTGACTGTATGAAAATTCTCGATGGTGCGTATGATCCTGTCGTTGATAAGAAAATGTTTTTCGAAGCTCAAGTCATTTTTTGGTTGTTATTTGTGACAGACGGGCATTGTAAAAACTTTAGTATTCATCACTTATCTAAAGATCAATATCGGTTAACTCCTCTATATGATATTTTGTCAGTACATCCATTAATTGGCCGTAAAAACGATCAGATCCCCATTCAAAAAGCTAAAATGGCTATGGCTTTAAGGGGGAGTAAAAACTATTATTTAATAAATAAAATTCAACGTAGGCACTTTATAGCACAAGCTGTTGAAGTTGGTATTTCAGCCGGAGATGCAGATCGGTGGATCACAGATATTATAAATTCTACAGAATCCGTTGTTCAGAAAATTTATAAAATCTTGCCTGATAACTTTCCAATGCCATTAGCTGATAAGATACTTAAAGGCATGCTTACTCAATCTAAAAAGTTAGCAAAAATGTCTATTAAATAAATATCATAGCCAGTATTGTAAAATTATTACTGGCATTAAAGTCACAGATTTAGTCAATCTAATTAAATAAAATCATTCTCTTTAGCAACCAACCAAACACTCACCGCCGCCATGCTTAATATTAATATTGCGGTTAATTTATCATTGGCCGTTTGCCCAAATAGTGCCAGAAAGCTTGTGATAGTTTCCAAGGGTAATACTGAAATATCTGCATAAATAAACAGAGATAAAAAAGCTAAAACGCCGAAAAACGATAGTATCAAATATCGTTTCAGGTTTGCGAGGTTAATTTTCTTGACTGTTTTTATCGTAAATTCGTCGTCGCTTAATGTTGAGTGAAATTGCAATAACTGAGTTAATGCGTCATCAGAAAGTAATTTGTCATTTTCGTTGTTTTGAGGATCTGTCATTGCTTGGTCTCCTGAGTAGCAAGATAGTTTGCCAGTTTAGCTTTTGCTCTGTTAATGTGAGATTTTACGGTTCCTAAAGGATGACCTGTGGCCTCAACAATTTCACTATGGCTCATACCAGCACTGTAAGCCAAGGTGAGTACTGCACGTTCATCAAGACTCAATTTAGCCATTAACTGTTCTACCATAATGTCGCTGCTGGGGTCTGTGTTTTCAGTCTCATGCTCTTGTTGTTGTAACCACTCCAATGTCTCGGGAGACTTTTCTTTTTGTTGGAAACGCAAAAAGCTATTGTAGGCAATTTTATATAACCAGGTAGTGAGTGCAGATTTACCATTAAATGTATTTAGTTTCCGGTACATAATTAAAAATGTTTCCTGGGCAACATCATCAGCCACCGCATAATTGCCCCCCGAAAGTCGACGGACAAATTGTCTGATGGTTGACTGATAACGATTCACCAGCAAAGTGAACGCTTTCTTATCTTGTTCACTCACAAACAAGGCGATTAGCTCATGATCACTTTGCATGAATACTAAGGTGCTTATGTTTGGTTATTAACTGATTATGCATCATTATTACTAAGTTTCCATGTGGTTAAAAACCCACAGCCCAATAACAGCGGGAACATTGCAAACGCGGCAGCATCTTCAGCATTACCAATTATAAAGCCCCCGAGTAGTGCCGCGATGCCAAAGCTTAGTAGTAAAATACCACGACGTAAATCAGTTGTTTTGGTGGGCTTAGTATTATTCATTTGAGCTATATGCTCTGGGGTTAACTCACACCCTTTGTTTAATGCTTCCCGGATGGTTTGTTGTATATCAGTTTTATTCTTATGACTAAAATAAAAGTAACTCGTTAAGATGATAGTCAGACAAATTGTTAATACAATTGGAACCCATAAATCGTTCATATAAAACCTCTTTCTCGTTTGTTGTAGTTAGTGTGTCAGTTAGTGTATTAGTTGTGTATTTAGTTGTTTATTTAGTTAAGGCATCAGTTTATATTTCACGTGATTGCACTTCTTATATAGTTAGATACATGCTTAACTGATTTTGGGTGCAATTAAAATAAATTATTTTTTATCATGTGTAAGTTTAGTAAAAACTACATCATCGTAAGTTAAGCTTTGCACTGCGTTATTAACCACGTTAAAGGATATTTTCTGCGGTTGTGAGGGTAAAAATCTTATGCGTATAATGTCAGCTGACTCTGTAGCCGTTGCTAAACTTTTCATATTTCCCCAATCTAATTGAAATGAATGGTTGTCAGTTTTATTAATGTTTATATTTCCCATTAATTTATTCTTGTAGTGTCCCAGATAAGCATTGTTGGGTAAATTTAGTTTCCATGGCATGCTTTTGTATGCGGTTTCTTTAGTAAGTACTTTCTTACGGTATTTAGAAGCCATTACTTTTAATTTGGCGATACGTTTTTTTAGTCGAGCTTCTACACCAGTTTCACCTAAAAGTGTGCTGTAGGCGAAATCAGCGATAATGTCTGTAACTTTATCATTTAAATCACCTTCATTATTGAGAATAACCAGGCCAATTTTTCTTTTAGGTATGAAAGAAACATGAGGGCGGAAACCTGCAAAACGGGCAAAATGATGGTATAGCTCTTCAGATTTGTATTCACCTACATACCAACCTAACGCATAACCTGTGCGTTTAAAATCGCCCTTTTTGGAATCGACATCAGCGGTAACCTGTTGCGATAATTTGATTAAATCGGCAGAGAGTACTTGTTTACCGTTTAATTTTCCCTTGTTCAGCTGCACAAGTAATAAGTTTGCCATATCATTCGCTGTTGAAATAACCCCTCCGGCTGCGTGCATAACGTTATCGCTTTTTTCTAAGTACAAGGGTGATTCAATCGACTCGGAAAAAAATGAATAGGGTTTTGAAATTTGCCAATGCTGTTTTTTTGCATAGCTGTAAAATGGTGATGAGTGGGTCATAGCCAGCGGATGAAATACGTTATCAATGAGTGCCGATTGCCACGATTTCTGAAAATTATTGTTATTATTAAAAGCTAGACTCAAAATATTGTAGCCGAGATTACTGTAATCAAAAGTACCGACATTCGCATCGTTATTTGCAGGTACTTTAGTTATTTTAGTTAATTGAGTTAAAAATTCGAGTAGCGTTTTTTGATTGTACTGGCCACTGAGGGCTAATGCAGCCGTTAAGCCATTTCCTTCAAGTCCTGAAGTGTGATTTAACAATTGCTTGACTGTAGTGCTTGATACGGCAGAGCCATTAGCAAACGCTATATTGGGAAATAATTCAGCAAGGGTGGACTCTAAACCCTGATTATTTTTTTGTAGTTCTTGCATCAATGCCAACGCAAAAAGTGGTTTGGTTGTTGAGGCAATATAAAATAAAGTATTATTGGTTACTGCTTGTTTTTTCTTGATATCGGCATAACCAAAATTTTGTTGATACAGTATTTTGTCATTTTTAACGACTGAAATAGCGGTACCTGAATTGATTTCCAATTCGGTATTAAGGTGATGCATAAAACGGTTAAACGAATCGTTAAAGTTGGTTTGTTGGACTAAATCAGTTTGTTGTTCAAGATTAGCAATAGTGTTTGAATTTTGGTTTTCATTTACTTGAGTCGTTGTAGCAGCTGCACTTAGTGATAAGCTTACACTTAGCGATAAACTTAGTAACAAGCCCGTGAACCGTTGTTTTTTTAACGTGATTATCATATATTTTCTCTGATAGTTTTTGTTGCTGTATTAAATTAGAGAACAACAATTGCTTTTTTGGATGCATTAACGAGAAAATAATTATTTTGGGTGTATCTTCATTTTCAGCCAAATAATGAAGAGTTACTTAATTTTATTTTATTTTAATTTTTAATTTATTTTTGTAACGACTCAGCATCCATTTAAAGTGATGCGTGGATAAATCCACGAGCTAGGGTGGTCGATCAAATCTAGGTGCTCGTAGAACGCACATTTATGTGCGCCTTAAACTGGTATAGCCCTGCTGAGTAGTTACATTTATTTTTGTAACAACAACTTATTTTCTTGGTAGCCATTGTCTATTTGTCTACCTATCAATCTTCTTGTTTCAGGGGTGACATTGAATTCTTGTGCTGTTTTTTTAAATGAATTAATGGCATCAACTACTTGAATAATAACTTGTTGAGCTTGTTTCCAATTGGAGAAATTGGCTTGACTTGCCAGTTTTTGAATAGCTTTTAAACTTGGTTTTTTTCCAAAACCCGAAAACGCTGTGGCATGTTCACTATAGGGAGAAGGACTAAAGGTGACATCATAAAAAGGAGCCAGATCCCATTGTCCGTTATCATGCTGTAAAAAAGCCCAGTTTTTACTATGATCGTCTTGATTAAATGAAAACAAATTGAAAATCATCCGTCGAAACATTTTTTGCCCGGCTACGGGGCTTTTACAAAGTAAGCTACTGGCTTTGATTAAATCTTCATAGTCAAGACTTGGCATTCTATAATCTGCATCAAGTAAACCGCTTGCGCTGTGTAAATGCAGCCGACCTTCAGCTCCCTCGGGAGTAATGGTGGTATCAAATCTTTTTAGTGCTAACCACTGTTTTGCACCGGAGTTTACAGGTGCATTTAAAAGCTTCCATTGTGGAACATCGATACCAGCTTGATTAGCCATTGTTAAATACACTGCTTCACATATGCTTTCTTCATGCCCTAATGCAAGCTGAGATGAGGTAAATTTAACTAAGTAAGCTTCACTGCCTTTTTTATATTCGGTGCTGCAAAATTCTGATTCACCCTCTTTTAAATACAGTTGGGCTTTTGGTCTTGCACCTCCTGAGCTTCCAGCATTAACTAATGCTTGTAGTACTTCAGTTGTTTGGCCATCAAATATTGCTTGGGCCTCTAGACCTAACTCAGAAAGACTTAATTGCTCATCTATATTTGGGCAACTCAGCTTAGATGTCGGCTGGTAGAAAAGTGATCCCATCGCTCTGTCACCAACAAAAGCCAACCGATCCATTGCTGTAATTTGTGTAGGGTGTATTTCAGCCTGTCGAAATACTCTATCCATTAACAATAATCCCCATCCATCGGGTAGTGAATCTGAAAAAGCGCCATGTAAACCTCTATGAGGTGTATTGGGTGCTAATTGCAAAGATGAATTAAAATTCAGATTAAATGGTGAAAGGTTAGAAAATCGATCTAAATAACCAGCCTCGTATTGAAAATATACACCTTGTTTATTTTGAGCTAATTCGCCAGCTTTACAGGATGAACCATCCGATAATTTACGCCAAACATCTAATTTATTTATTTGTTTATATGTCATCTTTTAAGTACCTCTTCAATAGATAAAGGGGGTTTAGCAATGATTTTCGATGATTGCAGAGTTAAATCATTTAAACGACTTAAATCATCCAGACATTGCCACAACAATAAAAATTGGCGTAATGATATTTGACCTGTTGTTTCAAACTTCTTGATGGTTGGGGCCGGTACAGTGCTACGTTCTGCTAATTTATTTCTGGAAAGTTTTAGTAGTTTTCTTTGTTTGAACAGCCATTCACAAAGTGATTCTTGCACATCAGATGTCGATATTAACGATAGCTTTTCCATAGAGATAAAGTTTTATTTTGGATACAATAGTGTCTATTTTAGCATGTTTATATAGGTAATGGACACTATTGTATCTATTTTGTTGGTTACGTTGTTACTAAAATATTGTAAAACTGCAAGTAAGAAGCACCATTGTTTTAACAAACATCATAATTTCTTATTGCAAATATTATCTAGTTATCGCACTATTCTCACTATGGATGAATAATTAAATAAGATAATGAAGTCACAGGGATTGGATAACAAAATATTTCTAAAGCTGCCTGAAGGCGTGAGTATCAATCTCATTCCAGCGGGTATCACCGTACGTTCTTGTGCTTACCTGTATGATTTTTTAATTCGCTCTGCCATCGTTGCAGTGGTTGCTTTATGTTTTCAATTGTTGGGTGATACAGGTGTTGGGCTTTCTCTCATTGTCTATTTTTTAATTTCCTGGGGTTATTACATCTTTTTTGAAGTAAGAGATGGCAGAACGCCCGGTAAGAAAAAATTTCAATTAAAGGTAGTGCAAGATAATGGTTTGCCCGCTACTTTAAATCATATAATCATCAGGAATTTACTACGACCCGCCGACTCTTTCCCTTTCGCCTATGCCTTAGGCATTATCACCATGGCTTTTGGTAAAGAATTTAAACGCATTGGAGACTGGTGTAGCGGCACTATTGTCATTTATGAAGATAATTTTGTTCATAATGAAATTGAATCTGGAACAGAAATAAGAGCACCTGAGATCCTTCTTTCTACAGAAGAGCAGCAGATTATTATTGCTTTCGCAGAGCGTAGCTCTGATTTATCATCTGCAAGACAGGAAGAATTAGCAAAAATATTGGGTAAGGCATTTAATATTACTGATGAATCAGCGAATGAAAAGCTTAAACAAATGGCTCGGTTTTATGTAGGGCAGGAAATATGAAACAGAACCAATTTGTACACATGAATAGTGAACGTTGGCAACACTTTGAAAATAATTGTGCTGACTTTGAACATTCTTTGCCAGTTGATTTCGCAAAAAATTACCGACAGATTTGTAATGATCTGTCGATAGCGAGAACGAGGCATTATTCACCGTCACTTATTGATAAACTGAATAATTTTGTGCGGTTAGGTCAAAGCAGATTATATCAGGGTGAGGGTTTGAGATTAAGAACCTTACTAAATTTATTTCGACAAACCTTTATACAATCATTGCATGACAATCGATTTTATCTATTGGCAGCGTTGATTTCTTTCTGGGGATTAGCACTAATTTCTTATGTTTGGGTGATTTTAGAACCAAATGCAGTTTATTTGTTTCTTGATTTGGAAAGTGTAAAAAATATTGCAACAATGTATGACCCCGCAGGCAGTGTACAAAGTGAAAGTAGAGGGGTCGACTCTGATGTTTTAATGTTTGGTGTCTATATATACAACAATATTGGGATAGCTTTTCAAATGTTTGGTGGCGGGGCTCTTTTCTGCGTAGGAGCAATTATCCCTTTATTATTCAACAGTTTTTATTTTGGTGCTGTGGCCGCGCACATTGTTAATTTAGGTTATCAAGCACCTTTCTTTTCTTTCGTTATTACGCATGGTTCATTTGAATTAACCGCAATAATTATTGCGGGCGCTGCAGGTTGTAAAATTGGTTATAGCTTATTGAATCCGGGCCAATACTCCAGAGGATATGCAATTAAACAAGCAGGAAAAAGTGTTTTGCCACTCATTGTTGGCGCATTTATTATGCTGGTGATAGCGGCAGTTATTGAAGCATTTTGGTCAGGGTTAGATATACCGCCATTTTTTAAATATGTGACGGGTGCCATTTGTTGGTTTTATGTTTTATCCGTATTATATAAAGGAATGCGATATGGACATAACTAGGCTTACATTTGTCGCCAGAAAGAGAAGCTCCTGGGAGATTTTTGATTTAACTCAACTTCTGGTAAAAAAGAACTTTATCAGCATGATGAAAATAATGTTGCTGATGTATATGCCCCTTGCTTTGATCTCATGGTCATTATTTTCAGCTTCTACCGCAATGTTCATTTTGTGGTGGGTGAAACCTTTATTAGAAAGACCTTTACTTGATTTTCTTGCTAAAGAAAGTTTTGCACAACCGACAACCTCCTGGTCTTGTATTCGTTCAATTAAAGTTCTGTCGTGGAAAGACATTTTTGTCATGTTAACAATTCGCCGTTTTAGCCCAAACCGTGCATATTTAGCGCCTATTGAACAATTAGAAAAACTTAAGGGAATACCAAGAAACAAACGTAAAGATGTTTTGCTACATCGCAATAAACATAAACAAACATTCTGGCTTATATTTTGTGTTCATATAGAATTTTTGCTGACCTTATTATTTCTCTGGGTTGCTTTTAGTTTTATCCCAGAAGGCATAAAGATTGATGATCAATTTATCTTACCAAATTTTTCAATGGAGAGTTTTGAACAAATATATTTTTTCTCTTATCTTGCGGCAATACAGTTAATAGCGCCATTCTTCGTTACTGGAGGATTCCTCGCATATATTAACGGGCGAATTAATTTAGAAGGTTGGGATTTAGAATTAGCCTTTAAGCAAATCGCCAATCGATTTACTCAATTTGTGCTCGCTATTTTAATGGTGGCAACTACCAGTTTTTTTGATAGTAGCCCGGTGTTTGCTGCTGAGCCTGCTTCTGGTGTCAGTGAAGAAATTAATGCTAAGCTGAATAAGAATAAGCTAAATCAGAGTGAACTTAATAAGAGTGAGCTAAATAAGAGTGAGCTTAATAAGAATAAGCTAAATAAGAATAATTCAAATAAGAGTAAGCAAAATAATAGCAAAAAAGAGAAAGCGTTAACGAGCATTGAAAAAACACGAAATGAAGTTGCAAAAATCTATCAAGATAACGAATTGGTAAAAAAGGCAATTATTTGGCAACCCGTTAATAAAGAAGAAAAGAGTGATTTAAATCTTGATTGGTTGAAGGACTTTTTTAAACAATTTAATGGTTTTGGAAACGTCATTGGTTATGTTTTCTGGATATTGTTGATAGCTTTAATTGTCTGGGGTGTATTCAAATTATATTCTTATGGTGGGGGGACGTGGTTTAAATCCCGCTCACCTCAAAATGATGATAAAAAAACAGAAGTAAAAACATCCCTGCCTATTTTTTTCGAATCTATTGCAGAAAACACATGGCCTGAAGATTTACTTCGTGCAGCAGAGCACGCAAATACAGAAGGTAAATGCAGAAAGGCTTTAATGTACCTTTTAAAGTTTTCTTTTGATTTTGCAGAACAACATTCAGCAGTCGTTATTCATGCATCAATGTCTGAAAAAGAATGTGAGAAAGCATTGATAAAAGCGTTACCAAAGAATTTGCATCCACAGTATAAACAATTATTTTTTGTCTGGGTACAACAAGCCTGGGCTCATAAAAATGCAACTAAAGAACAAGTAATCGATTTAATCTCTTCGTTTCGACACACTGAATTGGCAGAGGTTGAAAGATGAATAAAAAGAATCTACTTATAATGCTGATCAGTTTATTTGGGGTTATATTTATTGCATTGCTTGTGTTTTCTCTTGAGTGGGAAAAGGTTGAACAAGAAGTAGGATTAACTAAAAAAGCAAACGTTGATCCTTTATTAGCTTCTCGTCTGTTTTTACAGAAAAAAAATATAATCTTTTCAAAATTAAACGAGGAAGATCAATTTTTTATTAATGGAAAAATAACATTTCCAACAGATCGCAGTTTAATTATTGATGAAGCGGTATTGAATGAATATATCCACCTTGAATCAGCGATACTTGAATGGGTTGAAGCGGGTGGTCATTTAGTTTACTTGCTTTCACCTCGTAGAGAAATGTTCGGTTTAAATGAAAACCAACTGCTTGTTAAGTCTGGTGTCGGTGTTATAGATGCCGGGGACTCGTCCAGAAAATATGGGTTTTTAGAACAACCAGAGGCTAATCTGGTGCTGAAAAACGGAGATGATATTTTAGCGATAAATTTGCCTCATCAAAATTATTTTACCGGGTGTGAAGCTATGTCATATCAACTTAAAGACACTGATTCGACACTCATTTGTGAGCTTAGCTTTTCTCAAGGTTTTATAACTTTTCTGCCAAGTATTCATCCGTTTTCAAATTCAAGTTTAAGACATTTAGATCACGGTGAATTTTTACTTTGGTTGGTCGGTAGCAATAAGCAATTACTTTACTTACCCAGCATGAAAGAGTCGAATTGGCTTCTTTTACTTTGGAATTGGTCCTGGCAGTTCATTATTTTAATCGTCTTAACCTTAATAGTCATGATGTGGAATGCAGCAATACGGCTTGGTTTGCCAACAACGCCGACCCATTCGATGAAAAATTTATTTGCCGATCATATAGAAGCTGTTGGCAACTTCATGATTAATCAAAATCACCATGCTGAACTAAAAATGGCATTATTAAAAGATTTAGAAGTTGCGATAGAAAAACGAAATCCGGTATATAAGCAACTTACTGTTACCCAACAAGCAGGCGTAATAAGCCAATTTACAGGTAAAAACAGAGACGAAATAGAGCAACTGTTAATTAAACCTTTGCCTGCTGATGATGTTGTTCGCTTGCAATATATAAAATTATTTAAAGAGTTAAGGGATTTATTATGAGTGATGTAGTGGACGAAAAATTAACGTTAGCGCAAGCTTTTGAATTGGTAACCAAGATAAAAGAAAATATTTCGAAAGTATTGATTGGGCAAGAAAATGTTATTGAAAATGTGCTAACCACCTTGTTTGCCGGTGGGCATGTTTTATTAGAAGGTGTACCGGGTTTAGGTAAAACATTACTGGTAAGAGCATTAGCACAAAGTTTGAGTGTAGAGTTTTCAAGAATTCAATTTACGCCTGATTTAATGCCATCTGATGTTGTAGGTCATACTTTATATGATATGAAAACAGGGCAATTCACGACAAAGCAAGGACCAGCATTTACAAATTTATTGTTGGCTGATGAAATTAATCGTGCACCAGCTAAAACACAATCAGCTTTGTTAGAGGTTATGCAAGAGCAGCAAATCACGCTTGACGGAGAAACTTTACTGCTTGATTCCCCGTTCATGGTCTTAGCGACACAGAATCCTTTAGATCAAGAAGGAACATATCCTTTGCCGGAAGCAGAGCTTGATCGTTTTATGATGAAAATAGAACTGGATTTTCCATCTAAAGAAGACGAAATAGCGTTATTAAAACTCAATACCGGGAAGTTTACCAATGAACGAAATATAGAGCGGCTTCCAAGGCTGATTGAAAAAAATGTCATTGAAGAAATAAAAATGTTGGCTAGCGAAGTTACGGTTGATGAACAGCTTTTTCATTATGCGGTTGAAATTGTGAGTAAAACAAGACAGTGGCATGGTGTTTTACACGGTGCAGGCCTTCGAGGCAGTATTAATTTGTTAAAAGCCGCTAAAGTTACTGCTTTAATGAATGGCAGAGATTTTGTAGTTCCTGATGATATAAAAGTGGTGGCACCCAATGTACTGCGCCATCGTTTGATTTTATCGGCTGAATTAGAGCTGGAAGGAGTACATCAGTCACAACTTATTGAAGAACTACTAAGTAGCATTGAAGCCCCAAGGGTATGAAATTTATAGCGTTTAAACCATCTGTTTTTTTAATAAGCGCACTGTTGTCACTTACAATAGTGGTGGTTATATTAAAGTTATTTGATGCTATTAATGAATCAGGCATTGATTTGATCACGGCGGTATTAATTACATGTTTAATAACCGTGTTGATTGATTTTTATCAGTCAAAGAAACCCCCTTTATTGAAGATAACCCGTGAAATGCCAACCCAGCTGAGTTTTAATCGTTGGCATCCGGTTAAACTGGGAGTTGAAAATGTAGGGCCTCGAACAATAAAATTTTATGCACGGGAGCATATAAATAAATATTTTGAAATAGAGGGATTAAACGATCAGATTACTGTTTCACCGAATGAGCGGGTATTTTTAAATTTTCGACTTAAGTCATTAAAACGTGGTCCCGCTAAAGTTGGACCAATAGAGTTATGTGTCACCTCTTTTTGGCAAATATGGCAAAGCTATTGGATTGTTAATGACATAATTCAAGTAAAAACTTATCCTGATTTTGAGCGGTTAAAACAGCATGAAAGCTTGAAAGGAGTGAGTAACCTTTCTATTAATGGTTTGAAATTGATGAAAAAACGTGGAGGTGGAATTGAGTTTCATCAACTGAGAGAGTTTCGTCAAGGGGATAGCATCCGACAAATAGACTGGCAGGCGACAAGTAAGCGACAAAAATTAATTGCTAAAGAATATCAGGAAGAACGGAATCAGCACGTTATTGTTATGCTCGATGCTGGTAGCCGGATGAATGTAGAAACGCAAATAGGCTCTCACTTTGACGCTGCGCTGAATGCATTATTGATGTTAAGTCATACCGTATTAAAACAAGGTGACTGGTTTAGTATGCAAAGCTTTAACCAGAAAGAACGTTGGTTACCAGCGATTAAAGGTGCGCAAAACGTTTCAAAAGTAATGAATCATTTTTATGACCTTGAACCTGATGAAGGAGCAAGCGATTATTTGCAGGCGGTAACTAATCTATTAAGTAAAAGAAGCAAAAGAGCACTTATTTTATTGGTGACAACGATAAATGATCAAAGTTTTGATGATCTGTTACCCGCATTAAAAAGACTACAGCAACATCATTTGGTTGCTTTGATCAATATAGAAAATGTTGCTTTAACCGAAACTTTAGCGGCAAATATTACTAATATCAGTGAAGCTAATCGCTATTGCGCGGCGATTGACTTAAAAAATAACTATGGTGGTAATTTAAAGCGGTTAGCAAAAGAAGGTGTGATTTGTGTTAATTGTGAACCACAGAATTTACTTCCCTATGTTATTAACACTTATTTAAATGTTAAACATTCAGGTATGCTTTAAGGGAAATTAAGCAGACTGGTATTAGATAATAAACGGGTATTAGATAATAAATGGGTGTTAGATAATAAAAAGGGCAGTTACGCCCTTTTTTTTAACATCTGGAAATGCAGATTATTTAATTGCTCTGATTATCTATTGCTTCATTCATTTTGTACTGAAGATAAAGGAATGAGAAGAAAAAGGTTAAGACCTTATTTAAATGAACATGTTCTTCGCTTCCTTTATTGATCACTTCTTCAATGGCACTTCTTAATGAAAAGACGCCTATAAGTAAAAGTATTACAAAGATAATTGATAGCAGACCATTTATTATCGCAAAGGTAGGATCTGTAATTTGAGCCATTGATATACCCATAGAAATAATGGCGTAGACAGTGTAGATGTAAAACATGGGTAAATTAGCTTTAGATTCTGTGGAGTGAGCATTGATTTGTTTGGCTCTGGTAATGAACCAATAATAGGAATAAATACTGAGAGTGATCATACTTAGAAAGAAAACTCTCCAAGCGGAAAATCGTTCCATTTCTAAAATAGGTTTTACAGAGGTATCAGCATCAGATAAATTTGCTTGTGGAGCTTCAAATGCGTTTATAGGTTCTTCAAATGATTCGTTGTTAGACATAACATTCCTTATTAATTAGGTTCCGAGTGATATCGTATCAGAATATCTTTGAATGTTAAGTTTTTTCCATCACATATACCCAAACCACTCGAAAATGCTGAATTTTCGTTTTTAAGTCGTTGGGTATAAA
>JABSOJ010000708.1 GCA_013216005.1 Alteromonadaceae bacterium
TCGTGGTTCACCGTTGATGCAGAGTAAATAAAATGATGAGAATACTTGACTGAACGCCTCAGGGCGTGATGGGGCACAAAGCGAGATAGAATTTATTGTGCCAATGCTGTTTTTGGGATTAGTTATTGTAATGAAAATTTTTAACTTAGCATAAGTTAAACTTCATTTGTTTTCTGCATCAGTAAGAGCAGCTTCGGTGTTGCAAGCTGACCTTAAACAATTATATTACAGGAAGCCAAAAGGGGTTAAAACAAGACTATGGGAAATAGCTTTTCATAGTCTATGTTGTTAGGTGCGATTCATTATCAGTACAACGGATTAGTTCACCAATTGCTACGCTGTCTATTAAAGTTATGATTTTCCATTTTTTTCTTAAAAGCCAAATCTAAGTTTTCCGATAATTGCACATCGAACTTAGTCATTCCTTCCACCGTATATGTATATGATATATATCGAAGGTGTCGTATATCAAAAGTGATATCTCCACTATTACTAGTAGTAAGAATTAACACTTTTTTACCTAACGTGTGAGCAATGCCTAGTTCATAAAAGACATTTGGATTTCGCCCTGTACAATCTGCTATGATAAGTTCAGAATTGTGTATCTGTTCCCAAATATCCTTTATTATCGAGTTGCTCCCCAATTGTTCGTCAGCTCTGGTGCATATTAAATTGTTTTTCTCACACACAAGTTTAATATGATTACGATATATTCGGTCGAGATCATCATTAAAAGGCATTAATACAAATACATCGGATTTTGGCTGCCCACTTGGTTTTCCAAAAACTGGTCGAGCTAAAATAGTATCATTTCTCTGCGTCGTATCTTCATACTCAATTTGTCTAGTAAGACTAAATCCTGTAGCACGTTGAAATTTCTCTAACTTGCCTGTAATTGATAAATATGTTGTTGTTTCCTTTCCAGTTAAGAATTTTGCTAAAGCATGCGTATCCCACACGGCTGAGTGCTCCGAATTGCTTTGGTCAAAAAACATTTCATTTGTGCAATCATTTCCTTGAATGGTAGAAATATTGATTAGCTCAATTTCCATTAAAGCAATTAAACTGCTAATAAACACCGCACCTCCTGTATGGGACGGAATTTTACCGCCATATTCAGGTGGCAAAATGTCGCTGATAGCTAAGCTCTTGGATTTGCTTTTCCTAATACAGTCCAAAATATGCGAACAATGTAAGTTATTCATAAATTCCACTACTCCTTTAGATTGATTTAACGATTTAATTCACTTAAAACTTAATAGATTAGAAACATTTTTTCAATTTTTTAAATGGTTGTGTAAAGTTAAATGCAAACCTGAGAAATGTGGTTAGAGTCAGCTTTAGCGCATAACCGAATTTTGAGTCGGCTACTCTGTCAGTTACTATCTGCTCTTCATACTGTTTTATATCTCGCTTCACGAACCTTATTAGCCTTATAGTTCACTAACTATTTTTAATAGAATGTTTCGTAAAATTGTAATTTTAAAACTTAGCTCAGATAAGAAAATGTATACCAAAAATTAAAACTCCACCAAACTCAATTTTAACTTCCTAAGACGCTATGGGGCGAAAGCGCCTCAGACATTTTATTTAATCTAACAAGAGGAGATAAATATTTTTTCATCAAAATCAAAAGATAAATATGGGGATTGGTGGAATAACACCAATTCAAAAAAGAAGATTAACTAAAAGTTTAAATTCTACGACTGAACCCTTGATTTTTTACATAATTTCTTATTATCGACTCATCACCGTGTTTACTAACCGTATTGGCAAAGAAACCATCAGACCAAAACTCACCACCCCATAGCTGTTTTTTAACCTCTGGACATTGTTTAAATAGGCACCAATCAAACCGGGAAACAGTTCATATTTGTGTATTATCATGTTTAAGTTGATACAGTCCAGAGCCTGTATAGGTTTGAACTCATGTAAATT
>JABSOJ010000709.1 GCA_013216005.1 Alteromonadaceae bacterium
TCGATTTTTTAAAATGCACTTAAAACATGTAAATCAATAAATTACCGTGGTAACAACAATGTTATGGAACAGAGCCACTTTTTAATAGATTTTATAATGACATTTGCAAAAAAATCAATTGATAATCTTATTGCTCAACAAGTTAAAAGTTGAGCTTGTGCAACAACACAAGACGCTGAAAAAGAGTTATTACAAGAACTTATGAAAAGGGATTTGTTACATAGTATTGAAGAAGGGGAGGAGGATTTTAAAAATGGTAAATTTTGTATTATGAATACTGAAACTAATGCATAATTTATGACAAAATTAGCTAAAGAAATACTCCCTAATACTTTAAAATAATGTATCAAATTGAAATATCAGAAAAAGCTGATATGGACTTAGAAAATATTGCCAAATATATTACTTTGGACAATGCATATAGATCATTATCTTTTGTTAAAGAATTAATAGATTTCGCAAAAAAAAATCTTTCTTTGTTTCCTAATACTGGAACAGAGTATTTATGACGTTTTTTTATTCCTTATCAAAGCTACCTTATTTTTATTATACCTAGGAAATCCCTCTTGGAGCCCTTTATCCATGGGAGTCTAAAAATTAATGATTAATTAACTAGGGACATTTCAGGTGGGTTTTCTATTACATATTTGCACTTGGCTAGCAGGTTATGGTTTTTGTTCTAAACTAAAGACTACAATTCACCCGTGTGTAGTAAAAATATGGTAGTTGAATGCTATGCTAGTTTATTAAATTTGATGTTTTTTAGGATAACTGTATATACATGATGGAACAAGAAGATATTTTTTGTGAAGATTTTTACAATATGATTTTAGGCGGATTAATAGCACTTAGATCTGAACAAAAAGTCGGTTTACTCAGTTATTCTTCCAGCAGCGAAAGTTTATTTCTCGGTAAATGGTTAAAGTTAGGCAAAAAACAACGGCGATTTCCTAAAACAATAGCAACAGAAATTGATAGTTTGTTGCTCAGATATACGGGTTGTGTGGCGGAAATGACAAAATTGTAAGATTACACCTCAAATAACAACAAAAACAGTAACTTGGCTCTAACTGCAAAAGTGGCATAAAACGAATAATCATAGCCACTAACCCATCGATACAAAGCAATATAAAGATGACTATTTTAGAACTAAACTTATTACGCCTTGTGTGGAGGAAGTGACAGGAATGTAATATCACCAATCATTTAGTTCAGTTTATCCTGTCACGATGAGCTTTAATGACCTTAGATAAAGTTAACGGCAATTATTAACTGCTTTCTTGACCTTTAACTATTTTTTATAGGTATTGTTACCCGTTCATAATAACCTCCGTTTAATTGAACTATTGTAATGTTTATAAGGGATTGGACCACGACCTTACAAATTTGTCACTTCCGCCACACAACCCGCTCTTGGAGCCCTTTATTAATCAGGGGTTCTTCTATGGCATATTTGTACCAGGTTAGATGATGGGGTTTTTGTTCTTTCGTTATCAATAATGTACGTTTTTGATAACTTTTATTAGCGTCTTCATTATTGGTTAAAACAGCCTGTTATCATTATCAAAAAACATTCTTGAAATTAAATTATCAATACGGTTTAGTTAAATTGAGTTTTGATAATGCTAACTGGTCTTATATATTGGGGATCGTTGCCTAGCCTTTTACTATGCGTCTTTATATTTAACTTTATGCCAATCATCCCAATGAAGTTCTTTAGAAGATGTTAATTCTTCATAACGATGACCGCATTTAAGCATGGCAACTAATGAATCACCATCACCATGAAAATGGAAATACTGATACCCGTATGTGGTTTTATTGTATTTATTTTCAACATAGTTCATTACTTCCCTTATTGGAAGCGTCATAACTTTAGTTTTAAGTGGTTATAATCTATACTATGGTGACATGAACTTGATTGAGTGAATTTAAA
>JABSOJ010000710.1 GCA_013216005.1 Alteromonadaceae bacterium
ATGCAGGAGCCGTATACGAGGTCCGTACGTACGGTTCTGTGAGAGGGATGAGGCAAAAGCCTCACCCTACTCGATGTTGCCCCTACTTTCAGGAGTTTTAAGCGCGTGCGCTTTGATGGGGAAGAAGAAGGTTCTTTAGAAATACGTTTGAGAGAATTATTTCCATTACAAAAAGGTTTAAAGTTATTTTACTGGTTCGATTATGGTGATGACTGGAAGTTCCAAATATCTAAAAGCCGTAAAAAACCTAAAGAACCTGAATCAGGCAAACAATATCCAGCTATTGTTGCTGAAAAAGGAGAAAAACCAGAGCAATATCCGGGTTTAGACGAATACTGATTATTTGCCGATGGTTGAACCTGTGTCTAATAATAACTATTGCTTATGTCGAAGCTTATACTGAATGTCAAAGTTAATTGTTGTTAACTCTATTGTTGTTAATTCCAGCAGCAGCATTTATTGGCGTTTTTCTTTACGTACGCGCTTCAACCATGGTGCCTATTGCCACGTCAC
Organism: Alteromonadaceae bacterium; assembly: GCA_013216005.1. Taxonomy (GTDB): domain Bacteria; phylum Pseudomonadota; class Gammaproteobacteria; order Enterobacterales; family Alteromonadaceae; genus JABSOI01. The sequence goes on from JABSOJ010000710.1 coordinate 514, forward strand.
TTGCTGCAAAAGGAATGGCAATGGGAGCGATAATGTCTCTGGCAATAGCTGGGGCAGGTGCCAGCTTATCTGAAATGTTCATGATGAAAATAATGTTTTACTGGCTGCTTTTACTCGCTTTTATCTTTGTAGCTTTTGCAACCGCTTGTATTACAGGTTTTGCAATTGAATTTTCATAGAATTAATTAAGACCAAAATAAATGGAGAGCGAAAATAACCTATAACTTTGATTGTGTAATGTTGACGAAAATTGTAATTTAGATTAAATATTTTGGATAATCGATGAAGTAGTTTAAATTATTTTTGAAGGTATCCCAGTATACGTAAAAGGAAAGTATATGAATTCGTTTAATATATCTAACAAATTATTTAGTATATTCAAATTAAGATTGTTTTTTTCAATCATCATGTTTACAGCTACAGTTTCTTGTGCTGAGAATATTACAAAATTCGAGGGAAATAATCGTATGGTAGAAAACAACAAAAACTCTGTAGACCCAACGGATCCCTCTGAAATTGAGAAAGCGAATAATTATGAACGAATAAGTCTTAATTTAGGGCAATCAGTATCCACAAAATCTGGTCTGAATATTACATTTGTTGCTGTTAATGATTCACGTTGTCCTGAGGGAGCCCGTTGTATTCACGCAGGGAATGGAGCTATTTCTCTAAAATTACAAATGCCTGGAGTTAAGGAGGAATCAATAACACTTAATACATTTCAAAAACCGGGGGAATTGAGTTATCAGAATTATATCGTTAAAGTTGATAAACTAACGCCTTATCCCGGTAGCTCTGAAGCGTTAAGTGCTTCAGTTAAACAAGTTACGCTTTTAGTAACCAAGAATTAATGTAACTACTCAGCATCCATTTGAAGTGATGCGTGGATAAATCCACGAACTACGGGGGGGTTGGTCAAATATACGTGCTTGTAGAACGCACATTTATGTGTGCTTTAAATAGGTATAACCCCTGAAAGATCGATTACATTATATAATAATATAAAATAAAAATATCAAATAAAAAATCGTTTACTGATAAGTAGCTGATAAGTAGCTGATAAGTAGCTGATAAGTAGCTAATATATAACTTTTATACCCAAACCACTTACAATAACAGATCAAGCGTTTGGGTATAAATTTTGGGTGTAAATAAAGATGATTAAATCAAATACAAGTTACTGAAATAACCCACAGTTACTCATATTTCAATGAATCAACAGGCCTTGCCATCGCGGCTTTCGCTGCCTGACCACCAACCGTGATCCACGCCACAATTAAAGCCATTACGGTTCCCACTAAAAATATTTCAAGTGAAAGTTCAATGCTGAAAGCGAAGTTTTGTAACCTACATTCCGCACATTTAAGATATTGATTTAAATGGACTTTAAAAGTCATAAAATGTAGCCATGTATTTGTGTGTT
>JABSOJ010000711.1 GCA_013216005.1 Alteromonadaceae bacterium
CAAAGCCCATGACTCGGGGTCTCGGCGGTTTGCTCAACCTTACCGAGCAGAGGACTTTCACCTCTTGATCTTCTACCTATTTATCTCGGCGCACTGGGTGACGTGTGTCTTCTCTTCAGAAAGCGTTAATCCCCGTTGCTTTAGAAAGGATATCACTACTGGTTTCACCTTTGTTTCAAGAATTTCTCTAGATGTTCCAGTAATGATAAAATCGTCCGCATACACGATAATGTTTACCTTATCCCCGGGATCTGTCGCAGCTTTAACAGCTTGATCTAATCCGGTAAGGGTTAACACTAAAAGTGTTGGCGAAATAATTCCGCCCTGAGGCGTACCTTCCTCTGTGGGATTAAATACTGCTTTTTCTATGTAACCAGCTTTCAGCCATTTCTCAAGGATTGTTTTATCCATTGGGATATTATCCAAGAGCCATGTATGCGAGATTTTATCAAAACAGGATTTTATATCTCCTTCCAGTATCCATTGAGCCGAACGGTTTCTAGCTAATGCTATGAAACATTGGCCTATGGCATCTGCACAAGAACGTTTAGGTCTAAAACCATAAGAATTCTTATCAGCTAACGTTTCCGATATGGGCTCTAAGGTTAACAAGTGAAGTGCTTGCTGTACCCTGTCAGCCATGGTTGGAATTGATAGCGGACGCAGTTTCCCATTCTTTTTGGGAATATAAAGTCGCCTGAGTGGAAGTGGTTGATAACCCCTTCTTTTGATATTCTCCGCTGCCTGCATTTTATGTTTAGGTGTTGTCCAAACGACTTTGTCAACACCAGCAGTTTTACTGCCTTTATTTTGTGTTACTCGCCTAACAGCTATTAATTTAGCTGAAAACGAGTGAGAAAGGAGCCATTGCAATGCTTTCGCTTTGCCGTGTCGCTCTTCTCGAACAGCCTTTGCAATGCGCATTTGAAGCCGCCGTACTTGCTTTTCGACTTTAATCCAACAAATTAAATTCCAGTCAATTTGACAAGCAGAGGATGCACCAATCAATGAATAATTCATTGTCGTCATTTGCCTTTCCTCATTCTGATGGTTCTCCAAATAATCTTGCAAAGAAAAACCAGTCGAACGTGGGCCCACTTTCGTGCCAGGTAACATTGAAACCCGTATCCACACTATTACAGTATGGCATTCGCTTATTTCGACCTCCCAAACCTGCATACCCATTGGTGATTCTCACGAATGACCTACCCGTGAGGGAGGTATACGGGGTTTCCACGTTCCGCTTTCTGAGTAACTGTTGGGTTAGGTGCCCGCTGTCGACCGATCAGGACTTTGACCATGAACGTCCATATTTAAATAACGTTCCCCCTGATATTGCCTTTTGGCTTAAGTGTTTCAGCCTAATTACACTTATTACATTTAACGATCTTTATCACGGATTCAAATATTTTCACCTTACCAACTATCTAGCACTTACCCGAATTAAGGCTTTCAGGAGGGAGCGCTTCTCACGATTTACTCCCCGGTGGCAACACCACCTTCGTTACATTGTCAGGGCAGCTCTTTATTCATGCCCGTAGACTCACCTGATGGCACAGGTGGTTCTTTGGACATCCTTGTTGAGTGAACAACTCATCAAGCAACTTCGTGTCGCACCAAATAATAATGTTTAGCGTTAGCTGCTACCCTCATTAATTCATTAAAAATAGGATAAATATCATTGGCGAGGTATTCTGTTTGGTCAAAAATAGTGGAGGCACTCACGGGAACGCCCAGTAAATCCTGCAGGGTGCCCTGTCGGTAAAATGGTGTGCCCATGCCATGTTTGGCAATAGCCATAATAGAACGTGCAGAGTACCCATATTTTTGATTGGCTTTACCATCTGCTTTTACATCATCAGGTAAATCCGCTGTAAAATAAGCGCCACAGGTATTGCATCTTAAACGTTCCATCACATGCTGCTCTGGTGT
>JABSOJ010000712.1 GCA_013216005.1 Alteromonadaceae bacterium
TAAATCTTCGTTTTGAATTAATCGCTACAGCCCATGTGTAGCAATGGCTATTGACTTTTCGTTCGGGCACTAGTTAAATTCTTTTAGTTAAGTATTGCCATTCTCTGTTGTTCATCTGTTAAAAAGCTCCAGGCGATGAAACGACTGATTTTTTGTCCTTGTGCCATTTTAATAACTCTTGATTGCACTACTTTAGCTTTTTTTAATGAGAGTTTCACGGCACTTAAATTATCCTTTTTAGAAACCAGACAAGTAAACCACATTACTTGTTTTTGGAAACTTCTACTTTCTTTGATCATATCCCTGATAAATTTAACTTCACCGCCGGGACACCAAAGTTCAGCTTGCTGCCCGCCAAAATTTAAGTGTTTTCTATCTAATGCCCGTTTACTTGTTATATCGTTTTTAGCTAAATTTGTCCACTTACGAATCGTGCCTTCATTTGCTTCGGTTAATGATTTGTGAAATGGCGGGTTGCATACGGTTAAATGAAAAAAATCATTGTTTTTGATAATACCGTTAAAAATTTGTTTGTGATCAAGCTGTAACCTGCATTCAATTGCTTTAGATAAACCGTTATTTGACTGGATAATTTTATTTGCTGTTTTGATCGACGTTGGATCAATATCACTGGCTACAAAGTCCCAGTTATATTCACTATGTCCCAAAATAGGGTAAATACAACCAGCGCCTGTGCCTATATCTAATACCTTTATTTTTCTTTTTTTGACGTTATAAAGTGTGTCCGATGTTAGGGAGAGTAGAGTTTCGTTCAATAAATCAGCGAGATAATGAATGTAATCAACCCGACCAGGGATTGCCGGGCAAAGATACCCTTGGGGAATTTGCCAAAAAATAATCTGGTAGCTTTGTTTAAGTAGGGCAGTATTTAGTTCTGTTACCGCTTTAGCATTGGAAAAGTCTATGCTTAGCTTGTTTATTTTATTTTGTGTATTATCTTTTTTAGCGCTTGTTTTATTGGTGATAACAAAAGGTTTGAGCGCAGGATGTACAAGGCAAAGTGCTTTTATATCATAACCGTGGCGATGACGATTTTTGGGATGTAACATAGGTTTATTCATGTTTTAAGACGCACTTTTTGAACCGATTTTAAAGAGGCCATTTGCATTAAACTGTACTACTTCATTGCGTTTTTTACCAATAAGCAATGGACCATCATCCATAAATAAAAAGTTTTTCCAGCAGCGTTTAAAGACCATCCAATTTGTTTCAATAACATTATTTCTGCTGCTGCAAAAATAAACTACGGTATTGTTGTCCCAGTTTAATTGTTCAAGTATTAAAGCGGGCAGGGCAGTTTCTTCACTGTCCCAAATAGTTTCCCATTTTCCGTGTTCAAACCAGATATTTTGATCAAAAGCCCAATCACCTTTTTTGAAAAAGTCAGGATGATCGACTTGTTTGCTGATAAAGGTATCCCATAAGGTATTTGCTCTTAGCTTTACCATAGGTTTTATCTTACTAAGATCTTGAGAAGTAATTGGTAAACTCTTATGCTTAAATACCCAAGCATTTTTAAGTTCTTCAAGAGGGATGTAATTCATTCAATAAGTGCTTAATGCGGAAAACGGAGATTATACCAAGTGTTGTTCACTTAGGATAGAACGTTAGTTGAACTGTTTAAATTAAATGCTGTGCTGAATTCATCAATAGAAACTTTACTGCTTTAGTGAGGTGTTTTGTAAGTAACTAATAATTCTATAGTAATTGACAATAAAATAATTTTTTATTCGTGACAAAAGTTGTGAAGAAAGCCCGCTCAGTTCATCATCAAGTTTTTGGGGTTTTAAAGCGTAACCTATCCGTACCCTAATACAGTAGTTGTATTGTAGGGCACTGACCATATAGGCTAAATTAGGGTTACAGTTCAACAATGTTTTATGTTAATTTACATGAGTTCAAACCTA
>JABSOJ010000713.1 GCA_013216005.1 Alteromonadaceae bacterium
CTGGGTGGTCACCAAATGTGATGGGTTACGCCGTTGGCTAACCCATCCTACAACTATTGTAGACACATTTAACTGTGTCTTACTCATTAAGTCGTTATTTTTCAAGCTTGTAGAACGCACATTTATGTGCGCCTGTAAGTGATGCGTGGATAAATCCATGTTCTACGGGTTGTTCGAATAAATTTACATGGATGTGTTCTTCTCGTTTTTTAAATTTAAGTGCAGTACTTAACTTGGACATAGCCAATTCCATCAATGACATCAATCAATTATACCAATCATCTACGCCAATCATCTACACCAATCATCTACACCAATCAATTACACCAATAAATAGGTCACCTTGAAATCGTCTAAATGAAATCTCATTTTAGAAAATATCAATCATTAAAGCAGCTCCCTATTTTCAGCATACACAAGGTAAAGTTGCTGCAACATTAACTAAAGGTTAATTGTGTAATTTGATCTTCTTGACTATCAGGTCAAGTAATCTACACTTGTAGTTGAAAAAACACACAAATATAACAAAATGATAAAAAATAATTATATTTAGTGTGGGTAAAAAAGAAGCTTAACTCAGTAATAGAGCATTCTTTGTGATCCTTGTTACTGCGAATAATAAGCAAAAATAATAATAATATACCAAGGATAAAAAATGAAAATGTCAATTAGTTCCAGCGCTAATGATAGAGTGGCCTGTACACTTGCCTGTGTATTTACCTTCCTGAATACATCAATGGCAAATGCGTCTATTCCTCAAAATTACTATGATACCGTCAATACGGTAACACCTTCTGCGCTAAGAAGTTCATTACACGAGATTATTGATGATCATCAAAGATTTCCCTATTCATCTTCCTCAACAGATACCTGGGATATATTAGAAGCGGCGGATGAAGATCCTGATAACGCGAGTAATGTAATTGATATCTATTTAAATGCCAGTTATATCAAACATGGTACCGGAAACACCGATTATAACCGTGAACATACCTGGCCTAAATCTTACGGTTTCCCGAAAGATGGCAGTGGCAACTATCCTTACACCGATGCTCATCATTTGTTTATCGCTAATGACAGTTATAATTCAAGTCGAAACGATAAACCATACGACAATTGTGATAGTGGCTGCACAGAAAAGTCTACTGAATTTAACAATGCTCGTGGTGGCGGTAGCGGTGAATCTAATTGGACTACCTGAACACACACGGAAGGTAAATGGCAAACCTGGATAAGCCGTAAAGGTGATGTTGCCAGAGCTTTAATGTATATGGCTGTCCGTTATGAAGGAGGGAAACACGGAGTTACTGACAAAGACGAGCCTGACTTAATACTGACGGATGATAGAGGCTTAATGGATGCCTCACAAACAGGCTCAAACGTTAGCATAGGATATATGGGGTTGAAGTCGGTCTTACTTCAATGGCACAAAGATGATCCGGTGGATTTAAACGAAGTTAAGCGTAATGATGTAGTGCACGGTTATCAAGGTAATCGAAATCCGTTTATTGATCACCCTGAGTATATTGAGTGTGTGTTTGAAAATGATTGTTCAGCGCTTAACGCTGGAAATTCATCCGTTTGGGTCAATGAATTTCATTATGATAATACCGGTAGTGATACTGGTGAAGAAGTTGAAATAGCTGGTTTGGCAGGGACGGATTTAAGTGGTTGGCAAATTGTTGCTTATAACGGAAATGGGGGTGTAGTTTATAAAACTGTCAACCTATCAGGAACTATACCAAATCAACAAAATGGCTTGGGAACAGTATCATTTCAAATAAGCGGTTTGCAAAATGGCAAAGATGGATTTGCTTTGGTCAATAGTGAAGGGGTAGTAGTACAATTTCTTAGTTAGTGCCTGAACGGAAACCCCTGAAAGTGTTACTACATATGCTCTTCGAGCTATTTTTAAAAACGAAGATTT
>JABSOJ010000714.1 GCA_013216005.1 Alteromonadaceae bacterium
CACACAAATACATAGCTACATTTTATGACTTTTAAAGTCCGTTTAAATCAATACCTTAAATGTGCGGAATGTAGGTTTAATCAAGCGCAGAAGAAGTGTAATCGTGGTTTAGATAATTTTATTGAGCATATTTATTTACCCATTCTTAACAAATGCTTAAATTGGCCAAGTTTGGTTTTATCTGTAGCCTGTTTTATTTTCTGTATTGTCATGACTTATGCCTTTAGTGGTAAAATGGGTTTTAGTTTGTACCCTGAAATGGATGGCAAGTGGGTTAAAGCTAATTATGAAATATCTGATTCGTCAACAGAGCAAGAAGCTATTGTGTTACGAGAAACGTTAGAAAACAACGCCGAATCAATGGTTAAAGCATATGATCTTGAAAATAGTGTCATCAGTATTCGCAGTGTTATTCGAGATACCAGCGTTGAAGTAGCCTTGTTATTGGTAGAAAGCGAAGAACGAGAATACTCTACGGATCAAATAAAGGAATTTTGGCGGGAGCATGCAAAGTCATTACCCAAACTTGGTAAGCTAAGATTTAGTGGAGCAAGACGAGGTTCCAGCGAAGTTTCAAAAGCTTCTTTATCCATTGAATTACGTCATAGCGATAGTCAGGTATTAGCACTGGCCGCTCAGGATGCTATTGATTTTCTTGCCACTACTGAAAATGTGGTGGCAACGGTTAACTCAATGGAAGAGGGGAAACCGCAATGGAAACTTACCCTTAATGATAATGGTAGAGCGCTTGGCTTAGATGCTGTTGATTTAGCTTCTCAGATGAGAGCATCTTTATACGGTGCCCGTGCACAAAGGCAACATCGATTACGTAATCAGGTGACAACATTAGTAAGATTACCTAAGCATGAACGTGCAGATGTTAATAAAATAGAATCAATGTTGATCAGGACAAAAGCTGGTGGTTACGCGCCTTTAGGGAGTGTTGCTAATATCAATAAAGTATTGGCGCCTTCATATATTTTCAGACGACAAGGTCAGCGGATTGAAAAAGTCGGTGCTGAAATATTACCTGAAAAAAACATACCAGCAGTAGTAAAAATGGTGCAAACTTATTTGGTGCCAGAGCTAGAGGGCCGATATCCGGGAATAAAGGTCGGATTTGGTGGTGAACAAGAAGAAATAGCTGAGAGCGTTTCAAGATTGGAGCTAGGTACTGGTTTTGCGTTAGCGGCTATTTATATTTTATTGGCGATTGCCTTTAAAAGTTACTCACAACCCTTAGTTATTATGGCTATCATTCCTTTTGGCGCCGTAGGAGCCATTCTAGGGCATATGATACTAGGTTTCGGCTTAAGTGTTGTGAGTTTAATGGGTATGCTGGCGCTTGCGGGCGTGGTGGTTAACGACAGTTTGATCCTTGTCGAATATGCGAATAAGAAATTTGAGCAAGGATATTCAGCATTAGATTCTGTTAAAGAAGCATGTAGAAGACGGATCCGTCCTATTTTACTGACCACAATAACCACTTTCTGTGGTTTAGCGCCTATGGTATTTGAAACATCAAGGCAAGCTCAATTTGTTGTACCTATGGCAGTATCATTAGGTTTTGGTATTTTATTTACTACTTTGGTTTGTTTATTAGTGCTGCCATCTTTGTATCTTATCAATCGTAAAAAGCATCTTTGATTTGCAATATGAAGATAGAGGAATTTAGAGGACATTAATAACTTAATTTATAAGGATAAAATAGAGGCTAAATAATGGTACGTTGGCGAAAATCATTACCGCGCCAACGAATCTAACCCTGAGGGATCCCCACGAATTTAAAAACCAGCTTGCGGTTCAGCGATCAATGAATTTAGTTCATTAATCGCTGCTTCCCAATGTTTTTTTAATAATCTGAGATGCTTATCTTTATATGCCCGTAAACCGATAAACTGGTTTGATAATACATTCCGATTTT
>JABSOJ010000715.1 GCA_013216005.1 Alteromonadaceae bacterium
AATATGGACGGCAAGCGTAATCAGTTAATGTGGGTGCCGAACCCTGTTTCATATACAAATCAGCATCACCTGTACCACCTGACATAGAGACTGTGAAATTAGTTGCTCCTGCTGGAATATTCATTTTACCTCCTCTCCATGCATCAAGTTCAACAGATAAATTTTTGATCTCACGGTTAAAGTCAAAATCACCTCCAGTACCATCACAAGAAACACCTACAATATCGAATGCTGCGGTTACGTCAGCGACATTATAACCTTTGTCTGCCGCTGCAGATTCAACACCACACGCACCTGCATCAAAAGTACTGTTAGCTGTCCAATAAGCTTGGTTGGCCAGTGCCATAACTTCAAATGCTGTTTGTGTATTCCAGCCAGCCGTAGTCGCTAACAAAAAGAATGCTCTGTTGTATACACCTGAACTGTAGTGAACATCCATTGAACTATTATAAGCGCTGGCATGACCAATAGAATTACCATCTAGCGTAGGATCTTCCATATAACGTAATGCACCAGTACCTTTGAAAATAGTCTCTCCAACCAAAAAGTCATTGCTTCCGAGCATAAAATATTCAGCCGCTTCACCCGACATATCTGAGAATGCTTCATTCATGCCACCAGACATTTGGCTGTAAACCAAGCCAGAATTTTGCTCCGTAAAACCATGGCTAACTTCATGTGCAGAAACGTCTAAACTAACTAATGGATAGAAAGTCGACTGACCATCACCAAAGGTCATTGCTGAACCATCCCAGAATGCATTTTCATAGCTATTGCTATAGTGAACACGCATAGTTAGCTGAAATGTTAATGGCGCTTGTCCCGTATAGGCGTTAAACATATCGAAAACAACACCACCATAGAAATGCGCATCATTCAACGGTGAATAAGCACCATTGATTGATTTAACCGTATTTCTTGGGCAGTCATAAGAAAAAGCTGTGTTGCCCGAAGTACCATGATTTAAGTTAACGGTTTTAACGTTAGTATTATTCATCGTACAGGTAGAGCCATTTACTGCAACATCCATAAAACCGAAGTCTGTGCCATACTCGTATTGACCAGTTTTAGCATTACCGCCTGGGCCTGTTCCTATTTCCGCATGCTGTAAATTTTCATAGCTATAAACCGTTTCACCCGTCTGAGCATCAATGAAATACACCGGACGTGATGGCGCACCATCTGTAGAAGGAACAACAAAAGAAACACGATGAACCAGTGTTGGTACATCATTTACCATATAGATAAACTTCTCATTTTCCGAGTTGTATACACGAGCTTTTCTTGTTTTCTTTGTATCTAACCCTTTTTTGAATGCTCTTTGTGCTGAAAAACCTGCATCAACTGAAATATCATGTTCGTCCAGATTAATATATCTACCTGTAACATCGTTCAATATCCCCATGGCAGATTCAGTCGCAGCTACGCTATGACCAAAAACAGGAACACCTTTATATTCCTGTTGAAAACGTACTTTTACTAAACCTTTACCTGCATTAATTCTTTTACCCGCTTTCATTGTATGATTGCCGGTTAAACCCAGTACTGAGTTAATGTCTATACCGCTATTGCCCCAACCCATAGAAGCTGCACTGCGAATGTCAGCTGCTTGTGTTGACATAGTTAAAACACAGGCAATTGCTGCCGTTAATTTTGTTATTTTTTTTATATTCATTTTTTATATCCGTATTATAATTTAATTATTGTGTTTAAATTATTTAACAATAATCTTAAAAATTAATTAAATGCCCCAGCACAAAAGAATGGCTGACACACAAATGAAGTAACACAACAACAACATGCAATACAGTTAATAACTACTTAAAAATTAATACCGATTACATTTAGTTACAAATCAAACATATAGCATTAATCAAACAATTACAAAAAATTAACATGAGGTAGCATAACCA
>JABSOJ010000716.1 GCA_013216005.1 Alteromonadaceae bacterium
AATAACTATCACAACAATAACTATCACAACAATGATTATGATGAATCAAATAACATCGATGCTTATGTCGGTATTGGATTAGGTATTAAATTCGGGCATATCCAAATAGAAACCTTCGCACGTCTCAGAGAAATAGACAGCACTAACTGGGAAGCAGAAAATCATATTTATACTGGCATTCAGACTTCGCTCTCATTTTAATCAACAACCTTACCCCGCATTGCTTTTACATGACTACGACGATTTTTACCTTCTAATCGTCTAGTTTTAGATGCCCTCGTCGGTTTGGTGGCTCTTCTTGTTTTTTGCACCACAGCAGCACTTTTGATCAAGACAATCAGCCGCTCAACAGCATCATCACGATTTTTTTCCTGAGTACGGTATTGTTGAGCTTTAATAACAATAACCCCCTCTTTCGTGATCCGTTTATCTTTTAAAGCAAGTAAACGCTCCTTATAAAAATCAGGCAAAGAACTGGCATTAATATCAAAACGTAAATGAATAGCCGATGAGACTTTATTCACGTTTTGCCCACCCGCTCCCTGAGCACGAATAGCAGTTAGTTCATATTCATCGTCACTTAAATTGACATAATTGGAAATGATTAACACAAATAGTTTTACCGATATTTAACGTAAACAACATTATACCCACACTTAATACCCTCACTTATATAAAATCGGTTTTTTATTACTTGACTTTATCTATTACAGATGTAATCTTTATTGGTATTACATTTGTAATACTAGATAAATAAATAAATCAATAAGCAGACTCTTTTGCTGAAAAAGCGTGAATCATCACAAAAAGATTAACAGGAATGATCCAATGTCAGATATTAGTAAAGCCGAATTCGAAGTACTTAATGCCTTATGGGAAAAACACCCTGCCAGTGCAAATGAAATTATTTCACGCTTGAACACTATAAAACCATGGCATGATAAAACAGTGAAGACCTTACTTAACCGCTTAGTAAAAAAAAAAGCCGTAAGTTATGAAAAAGAACAACGCCGCTATTTGTATTCTCCTTTACTTGAAAAAGAAACCTATACCCAACATGAAAGCCAAAGTTTAATTGATCGATTGTTCAGTGGTCGGGTGTCACCACTCATTGCCGGTTTTGCAAAAAATAAAAACTTAAAAAAAGATGACATAGATCAACTTAAAGAAATAATTTCTCAATGGGAGCAGGACAATGATTGAGTTAATCTCTAATTTTCTAATAGAGCTGTTAATTCCCTTATCCTTTATCTTAACAATACTGCTGGTCATTCATGCTGTTTCAATCAAAAAACTGGGCGCTAAAAACGTTTACTTTTCCTGGCTTAGTGTTCCTTTCGGTTTGCTGATTTTTTGTTTACCACTTAATTTATTTGATCGACTCAATGGTGCGGATAATCAAATTGAACGTTTTATTTTTTTGCCAACACAACAATACAACATGAAGTTAATATTAATTGGCTTATGCTTGTTTGGGCGACTACTACAAGTACAATGTTGCTTATTTGGTTATATTCCCATATTCAATTTCATCCTAAACTACGTTTAAAACCGACTAAGCTCCCTGCACTCAATATTCAATTACCGAAGCAATTAACACTTCATAAAATAGAAAATATAAAAACATTTGGTTACAGAACATGACTTCAATAATAAAGATGAATTCAGAAAAGCATTACTGAATACAGAAAGGTTTAAACTAGAAAAGCGTCCTGACTCCTTAACTTATTTAATAAGTTAAGGAGTGAGTCGCCGAATTTGCTTTCGCCTCGGTGTGGATAAAAGATTTAAATCAACCGCCCAAAACGGACGGATGGTGTCAGTGCTGAATGGCACTTAGTTAAGGAAAAAATTATTTAAATATAATAAGTTAGATAAAATATGTATATTGAAAAAATGAAAAA
>JABSOJ010000717.1 GCA_013216005.1 Alteromonadaceae bacterium
GGAAAGATAGTCACAATGTGATGGGTTACGCCGTTGGCTAACCCATCCTACCTCTTTGTTTAGCTTCAATTTTCGACTTAGCCTATGAAATTAGTCGGAATCACTTAAATTAAGGAGAGTTATAGCCTAACCTGAGTAAAGTGCATAGGCATGTAAATTTTTTGATTAAACTGTAACTTTTCCCTTTAAAACAATAACATTCATAAAGTTTGTTATTAAAAGCACCATTAATTGTATTTGGTGCTTTTTTGTTTCAAGTGATTGACTTAGCTTTCCAGTAATCCATCATCACAGGATTGTCTATTCTTTACTGACTCAATGTATTATGCCTCACTCTAAAAATATATCTGTTATTTAAGTCCCAACCTTCCCAAAACGTGATCAATTTCTTTATCAATTTTTGATTTGATGACTTTTTCTACCCTTTTAAGCACTTCAGGGTCAAACTTTGTCCTATCTTTTGGACGCTGCCAATCAAACATTTCTTGTGAACAAGGTCCTCCTCTAGTTATATTAAATCCCCATCGCAATGCCAATTCTTCTCTTGTTTCGGTATTATATACATTAATAACAAACAAAGCATAAGGACAGAAGGTACGAGGAGTTCTACGAATACCATAACCAGGCTTTAACCATGGCCTATTATCATACCTAATAGGATAAATCATTACCGCTGTGTCATATCCTGAATTTTTAGCCAAATCTAATATTTGGTTTAAGTCGCTTTCTGATTCAATACTTTTATGTATTTTCTTATTACTAGTAATTATGCCAACTTTATCTACAACATTGCCACTTCGCAAATGTTTTATCAATTGCTGTTATGAGTATTCTATAATTCCCCACTCAGGTACTTTGATTATATTTTCTTCTGCTGTAAAAATCGTGGTACCTGTAATATAGTGCATTTCATCCGAAAAGTTTGAGTACACACCAACACTGCTTATATTTTTTAACGCTTTGTCACTCACTCTCGGTGCTACACAACCTGAAACGATAGTGGCAAATACTACTACCATAAATAATTTTTTATAACATTGATTCATACTAAGACCACTATTTAACATTAAATTACACCAATCCCAACTGCGCGACAATATTGTCGGGCATATTGCAGAGGTGATAAAAAGGGCATTATATTCCTAAATATCATATTTGTAATCACGATTTTCAGCAATAATTGATATACCAAGGTTCTAACTAACTTTGCTAGCCAAATCAACGCCTTTTAATTTTTTTCAAATGTTTTGGGGACGAAAGTGTTGTTGTTAAGACATTGACTCTAAAAACAACAATGGATGTCTGGATAAAATTTATATTCATCCGAAAAATAGAAAATAGAAAATAGAAAACTCCAAACTTAAAGGTCAGTTGAAAACTAATTTCCAACTGACCCACAAACAACCTTAACCAAACTTATTCAAAGCATCTTTTAAAGCAGCCAGACACAAAACAACATTTTCACTTTTTGCAGCATAACCCATCAAACGGATACGCCATGCTTCACCGGCAAATTGTCCTAAACCTGCGCCAATTTCTAAATTATATTCGTTTAATAAATATTAACGCACTTTGGCATCATCAACACCTTTTGGAATATAAACCGAATTTAACTGCGGTAAACGTTCGTTTTCCGGCACGATAAAATCCAGGCCAAGTTCATTAAAGCCTTGTGCAAGTTTTTGATGTTGTTGCTGGTGTCTTGCCCAGCTATTTTTCAAGCCTTCTTGCTGCAACATTAATAATGATTCATGCAACGCATATAAAGAATTAACTGGCGCAGTATGGTGGTATGAAGCGTCACAGCAATAGTTTTATTGTACACTCTTTAGTACAACGGTCTTCCATTTATCAATCCAATCATTTGTATGTATTTTCGCTCTTAGTTGTAAAATAGGATCCAA
>JABSOJ010000070.1 GCA_013216005.1 Alteromonadaceae bacterium
GCTATTTAAAATCTGATGCCATTTTTACTGAAAATCAACTCAGATTTTAAATCTCAGCTTTATGTGCGGAACGTCAGCTATATGAATAAACATAACAAAAAAATTCAATTAGGGATAATACTTATCCCAACTTCAATTTCAAGCCACTTTCAAATAGCCTTCAGCTAGCTAAGCTAAATATTGACAGGTATACTTTGCCCACTAAGCATTATTATAAATTTTCATTCGAGTATATTTTTGTGAAATATTTTTTGTCGCTACTCATTTATCGAACACTATTATTTGTATTGCTACCCTTTTTGCTGTTATTTTTACTGATCCGTTCTAAAAATCATCCTGAATATCGACAACGTTTATCAGAACGATTAGGGATAATACCCAAGAACCTCCAAAGTAATGGCATTGTAATTCATGCTGCCAGCGTTGGTGAAGTTATTGCTTTAAAAAGTTTTATTGATAAAGTTTTATCAATCTTCACTCATTTACCCATCACGGTTACAACTTTTACACCGACAGGTTCAGAGCAGGTAAAAAAACTTTTTGGTGATCGAGTTCAACATTGTTACCTGCCATTAGATTTATTTTGGTGCTCTGCGCTTTTTTTGAAAAAGTTAAAACCCAAAGCGATGATATTTATGGAAACTGAACTTTGGCCGAACATCATTGCACAATTAGCCGACACTGAGTGCAAACTAATGCTGATCAATGGCCGGTTGTCTGAAAAATCAACCAAAAGCTATCAAAAACTACTCTGGCTGATTAAACCAACACTAAATCGTTTTAATAAAATACTGACGCAAAGTTCAGAAAATCAAACTAATTTTATTGCATTAGGTGCAGATGAAAATCGCTGTCAACTTTCCGGAAACCTAAAATTTGATATATCGATTAATCAAAATATCATTGATAAAGAAAAAGAACTGAAACAATTAGTACCAACAAACCGGCCTATCTGGATTTTAGCCAGCTCCCATCAAGGTGATGAGACATTAGCCCTTCAAGTATTCATTCAACTACAACAAGAATTCCCCGAACTTCTGCTCGTTATCGCACCCCGTCATCCGGAACGGTTTGAACAAATAGCAAAACTTTGTATTGAACATGATCTCAATACTCTGAAACGCAGTGAAAATGCAACAATATCAGCAGAACATCAAGTCTGGCTTTTAGACAGTTTAGGTGAATTAATGGCTGCTTATTCACTGTCTGATATTGTTACAATGGGAGGTAGTTTCAGCAATATTGGTGGTCATAACCCTTTAGAGCCAGCATTGTTTAAGAAGCCTATTATTGTTGGCACAGATATGAAAAACTTTACCGAAATTCAACAGCAGCTTGAGCAGGTAAATGGAATAGAGCAGTTAACTGTAAATAATGTCGAACAATTAACCAAAAAAGTAAAAAGTTTGTTATTAGATCAGACACAACAAAAATTGCTGGGTGAAAATGCTTATCGAGTTGTACAGAGCAATCAGGGAGCCAGCGAAAGAACACTGCAGCAGTTAATCAAACTACTGGAAGTGTAAATATTTCAACCAGGCTCTCACAAACATACAACATCTAATTCATCTCAGGATAATGATCAGTAAGCAATTGACGAACCTTATCTTTCACTTGCGAGACACTAATACCATTCATTAATTGCTTACCTTTTGCCCGCGTCCCCCAAGGTAATAAATCAAGCGATTTATTATATTGAATTTGTACAACTTGCTGGTAGCAACTAACAACATAATCTTGATATAAATAAGGACCAGTGCGGTGCGAATTACTATGAGCGTATAAACCAATAACGGGTGTACCAACGGTTACGGCCATATGTGCCGGACCTGTATCGGGTGCTATCACCAAATGCGCCCGTTTTAATAATGCGAGTAATTGTTTCAATGATGTTTGACCGACCATATTCATTATCTGACAATTACTTTTTCGTTCAATATCTGCAGCCAATAACGTTTCCATCGTTGTAGGGCCACCGCAAACAAGCACTAAAAATCCTTTATCGCTAAGATGCTCCGCAATTTTTGCATAACCTTCACTGTGCCAATTCCGCTCTGCTTTGCTTGCCGCAGGACAAATAATGGCCAGAGGTTTTTCATCAGGAACCTGCTCACTCGCCCATAACTCATCTTCATTTGATAGTGGCATATTCCAACGAGGCGGTGATATTGATAAACCTAATGCTTGTGCAAAGCCCATAAAACCATCTAAAACATGAGGCTGTATTTGAGGTTTTATTTTTTTGTTGGTAAAAAGCCACTGACCTTCAATAGCCCGGCGACGATCAAAACCAATTTTTATCCTGGCAGGAATACATAAACTGACAAGACTGGCTCTTAACGCTACTTGCATATGCAATAGCACATCAAACTTACGTTCTTTAAACTCTGCCCGTAAATCTGAATAAGCTTGTAAGCCCGCTTTTTTATCAAAAATAACAAACTCAATACCATCGAGATCTCTAAGCAAACTTGCTTCTACCTTGCCAATAACCCACGTTATTTTGGTTTTTGGCAACTGACGTTGTATATGTTGCACCATAGCAACAGCATGACAAACATCACCAATCGCTGACAAACGTAAGATACATAAATTTTTTGGCTGAGTTTTACCCAACATAAAGGAATCACCGCTATTAGAGTGTTATACTCTTATTTATTGAAATTGCAGGGTAAACTAAAAAACCTCTGCAATTCCCTTTTTTGAGTATGATTAATTAGGTCTATTATCTTGAACCTTTCACCAATTGTAAAACCCTGTCAGGAAAAAACTTTTGAGCAAGGCAATATTTATTGTGTTTACGATGAGCAACTTTTCTCTGAATTCACTCCTGAAATGCTGTCGTCGACTTATTGGCAGAAACATAATTCGGTCGTAGGAACAGCCCAGGGCAGAGGAACAACCTGGTTTGTTAAAAGCCAACATCAGCAATGGGTGTTACGGCATTATTACCGTGGTGGATTAATAGGAAAATTCAATAAAGACAAATATTGGTTTAATTCGTTTAATTCAACCCGAGCAGCACGCGAATTTACTTTATTAAAAATCATGCGGGAATTGCAATTACCTGTACCTGATCCCGTTGCATTCAGAATTATCAAAAATGGTTTGTTTTATCAGGCTGATTTATTAAGCTCACGCATCCAGAATGCTAATGATCTAGTCCATATATTAAGTAACCAACACTTAACTGAAGAAATTTGGTTGAACATAGGCAAAACAATCAAGCACTTTCATGATAATGGCATTTATCACCACGACTTGAATATTCATAATATTTTACTTGATAAGAACAATAAATGTTGGCTTATAGATTTTGACAGAGGCGAGCAGAGATCAGTATCCAGCCAATGGCAAAAAGCAAATTTGGCTAGACTTTTACGATCATTCAGGAAGGAATTAGATAAACAGCCAATCTTTTACTGGCAAGAAGAAGGCTGGCAGTTATTGTTAGAAGGTTATTTATCCAAATAACTTTATACCAATTAGTGAATAAAATTTTTATAACGCTAAACGGCATCTACAGAATCGTGAAACCTTTGCTTATACATTTCTCTCGCCTTGATAAAGTCAGATAACGACTCTTTTGTTGCATAAGGACGAAGAATGGCAATTATTTTCAAAACCCCTTCAAAAAATACCGATGAATTAATCTCTGCGTCCATATTTTGAGTCTGATAAAAACTTAACCAAAAAGTATTTACGATACGCAAAATACTGACTAAATCAGTCAATTCATCATCTTCAAAACTTATCATATGGGCATCTCTTAAAGATAGCATCATATCACTTACACGGCCTGCAATAGACTGTTGTACTTCAACATATTTTTCACGTAACAAAGGGTTTTTCGATAACAGAACTGGCAAATTGCTGTAAAAAAAACGAAATTTCATCATTGCCTGAAATACGGCATCCATATACAAAATAATTGCATCTAATGGTTTAATATCTTCAGAGACTTTTGGAAAGGTTTCTAATAATAAGTTACGCGCGTATTCATCGTAAATAGAAAGAATAATGTCTTCTTTATTACGAAAATGGTAATAAAGGTTACCTGGACTAATACCTAAATGAGCAGCAATATGATTAGTAGTGACATTACGTTCACCTTGCTCATTAAACAAAGCAATACTTGCTTGAATTATCTTGTCACGGGTTTTCATTATAAATACTTCTTCATTTATCTTGAATTATTATTCCTATCATACTATCAAATTTTGTTCTACGGGAACCTTTTTGAGTAAATACTTTAACATTTTTTCAACTATCCATTGTTTTTCACCGAAAATACGCATTACAATAATGATATATAAAACAGATGTATCACAAAATATGACAGTAAAAGCAATCTACCCTGGCACTTTTGATCCCGTAACCAACGGTCACTCTGATTTAATAGTTCGAGCAAGCCGCTTGTTTCGTGAGGTTATTGTTGGTGTCGCATCAAGCCCAAGCAAGCAACCTCGCTTTGATTTAGCTCAGCGAGTAGACATGATTAAACAGGTCACTCATGATTTACCTAACGTGACGGTGTTGGGCTTTAGTGGTTTATTAGTAAATTTTGCTAAAGAACATCAGGCAAATGTATTAATCCGAGGCCTTCGTGCGGTATCAGATTTTGAATATGAATTTCAACTGGCCAATATGAATAGACGACTATCGCCGGATTTAGAATCAGTTTTTTTAACTCCAGCTGAAGAAAATTCATTTATTTCGTCTACTTTAGTTAAAGAAGTCGCATTACATAACGGGGATGTAAGTCAATTTGTACATCCGATCGTGCAAAAAGAATTAGAAAAGATACAAGCGTTTAGTCATTCTAAATAACTGTACTAAATAACTGTATTAAACAACGATATCTAGTGGTGAGCAAATCGTGTCAGAGGGACGTCCGCAATAGACATCCGTTTAGGGATGGACATTAGCTAACTCTGACATTTAGGACAAAACACCGAGCTGCGGTTTGATTGCCTTATTTCTTCCAATTCAGTTTTGCAAGTTAAACATTCCTGACCTGCTCGACCATAAACGAATAATGATTGGGCAAAATATCCCGGTCGCCCGTCTGGCTGGGTAAAATCTTTTAATGTTGTTCCTCCCTGCCTTATCGCCGCAGTAAGTACTTGTTTAATAACGTCAGTAAGTTTATTAAATCTCTCTTCGTTAATATCTCTGGCTAATATTGTTGGTAAGATACCCGCTTTAAATAATGCTTCATTGGCATAAATGTTACCTACCCCAACAACAATTTGATTATTCATTAAAAATGTCTTTATCGGTACTTTGCGATTTTTAGCCTTGGCAAACAAATATCCCGGATAAAACTCATCACTTAAAGGTTCGGGACCAAGTTTTGTTAATAACCCCAGTTCATCAACATTATCTGCAAACCACAATACCGCTCCAAAACGACGAGGATCATTTAAACGCAGCACTTTTTTATTTTCGAACACTAAATCAAAATGATCGTGTTTAGCCACGGGGGTATCTTCAGAAATAACCCTGATAGTTCCAGACATTCCAAGATGAAGCAGTAACGTGCCACAGTCAAAACGTAATAATAAATATTTAGAGCGCCTATCTACGGCTAAAACGTTATACCCTACTAAAGATTTAACGTCATCAGGAATAGGCCAACGTAAATTCTTATTACGCACAACAACGCTGGTTACTTTTTCACCAAGAATGTGCGGACTGATACCTAAACGGCAAACTTCTACTTCTGGTAATTCTGGCATATTAGTTCTTGTATATTAGTTAGGGCATAAAATGCACTTAATGTAATACTTGCTGATTCAATGAAAGAGGAATTAATTGCTGATAAATTACTGCTGGCAACGCTAACCAGGACTCATCACTATGCCGACGGATCAACAATTGGTCTTTCAGGGCAAATAGCGTTAAAATTTGAGGCATTTCTTTACCTGCAAGCCCAACGGTAACCCTCAAGCCTTTTAACCCCTCTATTTTAACTGTACTGGCTTGCAACAAACCAAAACTTTGCTGCCATGCCATCATCATTTGCTCAATACTTTGCTCAGATAATTTTTTACTTAACTCTGTCGGCGATATTTGCCATGTACGCCCACGACGTTCAATTAAAACCTTATCACTAATAGTAAGCGTTAAAATAACAGCATGTTCGCCTAAAATAAATTGTTCACTGCTTGTTTGAATAACAGAATTATCATCAGTGGAAAATAAGCGGTCATTCGTTAAGTTAATTAACAAAATCATCGCCAGTACTGAAAAAATCATGACGTTATTCCAACTGGTACGAGAAAGTTGCATAGTTTTTATAATGAAGTTATTGAACTATAGCCAAACTACTTGAATATGGAAAATTCATCAAGTCGCCTGAGTATAAAAACATCAAGATATGACGAATGAACATCTTGAAATAGTAGAACACAAATTTCAGACAATAAAAAACCCGGCATAAACCGGGTTTTTGGTCAGAGATTAAAATTAATTACTTAATTTTAGCTTCTTTATAGATTACGTGTTTACGTACTCTAGGATCGAATTTTTTTATTTCCATCTTTTCAGGCATTGTCCTTTTATTCTTGTCAGTAGTATAAAAATGACCAGTACCTGCACTAGAAACTAAACGAATTTTATCACGCATAATTTTTCCTTAAACTTGTTCGCCACGGGCACGGATATCAGTTAAAACTGCATCAATACCTTTTTTATCGATAATACGCATTCCTTTCGGAGTTAAACGTAATTTAACGAAACGGTTTTCGCTCTCAACCCAAAAACGGTGAGATTGAAGGTTAGGTAAAAAACGACGACGTGTCGCGTTTCTCGCGTGTGAACGGTTGTTACCAACCATAGGTTTCTTGCCTGTTACTTGGCAAACTTTAGACATTTGAGTCACTCCAAAATTGATTTCAGCTCGAGCTTTATTTCCCCAAGACCGTCGCCTCAGGATCCTGAAAAAGGTGGCATATTATAGAGAAACTAAATAATGATTACTAGCCTTAATGACAAATAGCGAAAACATCAAATTAAGTGGCTATTTTTCAGTTGGTTACAAGGAATATAACGCCATTTTATCGTGAATTTTGCTGATTTGATTGTTTTTTTATTCAACGAATAGTTGTTTTGAACAGCTAAATAACATCTTTTTTCAAAAACCAGACACTAATCTACTTTAGAACCTGTAAGTTTATGCAAATTAATAGGCTGAACTTCATTACAAAATTCTTCGATTAATATACGAATAATATGAGATTTTGCCAATTGGGTATCCGTAGCAAGTGCTTGTAATTTTGTAATGGAGTCTTCACTCAGGGTAAAAGTCGCATGTCGAAAAGGTTTTCTTTCAACTTTAGCGTATGCTTCACTTTCGACGTGCTTTTGATCCTTCATTTGTTTGAGGTTAAATTTAAGGTTAAGGTTTAGGTTATTATCACCATTTACTATTTCGGGCTCACCTTTGGCGTAATTATCTGCATCGGCGATAAATTCATCAATGGTAAATTTAGTTTTATTTACCTTACTACCCTTTGATTTTTTTAAATCAATTAAACTCATGTGAGTTGTCCGGTTTCATCTCCATTAACTCTTCTGCTATTGCGATCATTTCAACGGCTGCTTTACCTTGAGGATCAATTTCCAAAACAGAAGAACCCTGCTCTTCACTGTCATCATAAACATTACGGTTATAAGTAACGCCTTTAAGTACATTGATCCCGAATGAGCTGCATACTTCTTTGGCTTCCCAAATGCGCTTCGCCTGATTAGGCAAGGAAGGACATTGAGTTATAACAAACGACGCTAACATTTTCGGGTTGACCATTTTACACGTAGTTAACATATCTTCCATATGTGGTACGGTTTTCAAATCTCTTCGTTTAGGTCTTAAGGGTATAATAACGTGATCAGCCACCGACATAGCGGCGCGTAAAGCTAAATTATCTTGACCGCCACAATCAACAATAACGTAATCATAATGTTGATTAAGGCTTAATAGATCATTACGAATTTTACCGTATAGTTGGATACAATTTATCGAAGTTAGACTGGGGTCAGTATTACGCGTTTGGATCCAGTCTGAGGTTGTACGTTGAGGATCGCAGTCTACCATTAAGACAATGGCATTTTTATCACGGGCAAAATAAACAGCTAAATTTTGAGCAAGACAACTTTTGCCGCTTCCTCCTTTTTCCCCGCCCACTAATATCATCATTTTCAAATTCCTTTTATAATCTGTTTTATACCAATTAAATCAGGTATAAACTGGTTAAATTATAGTTCAAATTTAGCAGAAAACCATTTCTCACAACAGCACAATATTCTTGTCTAATTTCGGCCTAATTCCGGGCCTAATTTCGCGCTAGCATTAACACAATTTCAAACCAGCCATGATCTTTTTGACTACAACGCAGCACTTGACCAAACATATTCTGGCTCTTGGCTTCTTTGGCATGAAAAACAATTTTTACTGTCGTTTGTAAGGGTAAATCTTGATCACATTCTAATTTCAATGCTGCTTGAGAAAAATTAAGGCATGCTATTTTCTTTTGATTTGACTGGCCATTCTCGTCTTGCAAAAAAATATCGACAATCTCCTTTTCCATATCGAGACGGAAAAATTGACGACGTTCAATTTGATCATTACGACTCTCAGTCATTTGATGTTCCTTGTAAATTTTTCTCTATTACTTAAATAAATATATACCCAATTTGTAATTAACGCTAAGTTTCAGGAATAATCTGTATTTATACCTGTTGCATTAATTTTCCATTTATCCATGTTCAGAAAATTAACAAAGACTTGCTTTCTGTCTATTTACTAGTCGAAATACAGCATAATGAATGGCTAAAACGATAGCTATCATTAAGGGCATGAGCATGCAGGTTTCTATTGGTGAAAGTCTCTGATAACCCACTATCGTCATACCCCAGCAGACTATCACCCATTGGGTAATATAGAGTGTGGTAACATGTTGAGAACAATAAGTGATGAGTGGCATTACACGAGTTAAATCCATATGACTAATCAGCCAATTTGCCAGCCAAATAGCAATCAAATTTAACCCGATTAAATAACTAATCCCCCCCGGCCCTAAATGAAAGAAATCACTAAAATGGCAAGCGTAATTCCATAAACATAAACTAAGTCCAAGCAATAAAAATACTAAGCCAAATGTTAAACACTCACGGTAAAGACGAGCTTTGCTTTGATGTGTTAGATAACGTCGACCCATGAACATACCGACTAAAACACATGAAAACCAGGGGAAAATAGGAAAGTAGATATTAAAATCTTTGCTAAAAAACACATCAGCAAGATAATCTAATCCTTCAATGTTGGGTTGCCAGCCTCTGAGTTCCTGACTTAATGTGGCGATGATTACTGCCAGAGCCAAATAAAAATACTGATTGGTTGATATTCGTTGTACAAGTGCCAGTAACACCAGAGCAAAACCCGCCATTTGTAATATGTCACCCGTCATCACTAAATATCGGACCTGTGCAAATGATAGTGGTGATTGCCAACCGTAAGCAGCAATAAAATTATCCGGCATCACATTTAGCATTATCGGTAAGACGAATTTTAGGAAGTTCATCCCGTATCCCAAAGCTAATACAGTTAATCCTCGATAAAATAATGCTAATGCTGATTGCCTACTCGATAAAAGCAGTGAAATGCCCATTGTTAAAAGAAATGAGGCGGTGCCTTTACCTATCATGTGCACAATATCCCCTATTACAGATGCGGTTTGCGTGGCATGGCTGCCATACATCCATAAGGTATGAACACAAACCATCATTAGTACACTCATTCCTCGTGTTAAATCGAGTGCTATTAAACGTTGTGATTTCATAGTTTAATCCTGTTTGCTTTTAATTTTGGGCAAGTTTTGCAATACGCTGATGCGTCAACTTTATAATGTAAGCAGCAGGTTGCCCTTTGTAATTGCGGATTGTTTTGTTTAAATTGATACTGACTATATTGCTGAATAAATAAGGCGTCTTGCCAATGCATTAGCGCTTGGTTAAGTTCATTCTTATTTGATAACGGCGATACTTGTAATAATGCCTTAGCAATCAGATCGGCACTTAATCGTTCACTGAGCCCTTTAGCTAATTTACATATATGATTAATATGCAAATGACATTGTTTAAAAAACAAAGATAACTGCCTTGTTGCCTCGGTTTATGCGAGACCGGCCGTATGTTGCGATATTTCCAGTGGCAAGCTCATTTGATGCAAGGCGCCATCAAAATTACCTTGCCTAAACCCTTCTATTTGTACCGAACAACTCAAGTGATAGACACTGGCGACTTGTAAATAAATTATTTGCCAATTTATTTGGCGCCAAAGTGCCACAGCATAATAGGCGCGTCCGGCAGAGGGGGCGTTTTCAATTATCTGGTGGTAAAGTAATTCATACGCCAATGGCTCTGCATGATTAAATTCATCTGGCCAAGTAGTTGGCTCTGAAAAATTGAGCACATTAGTGCATTGCGCTAAGTGCTCGGTTAGTTGTTTAGCTTTCATTTGCTGAAATTAACTGGTCAATGCTTTTATTTGCGTAGGGTGCAAGTGGGTTCAATAACCGTCCCGCAAATTGCAAGCTGTTTGCCGGATCGGTTAGATCAACCATTTGCTTATTATTGCTCAGTTGCAAACGATTAAGGCAAGACAGGGCAAACTCATCGACAAATAAATCATATTGATTGAAGCGCTCGGTCAATTCAGGATGATCTAATTGGTATCGTTTAACTTCAATGGCGACCAAACGCCAGAAATGTTCTGGCTTGATACACTGCGATTGGTCGAGTATTGCCACCAAATAACGAAAGAAACAGTCAAAGACATCAGTAAATATTGAGAGCAATTCCATTTCCTCTGGCATATCAATACAAATACGAGCGACCTCAGACGATAAGGCGGTATCTGAATTGAGTAAACAAATTTCTTCGCCGATATCTTTCATAAATACACCGGAAGGCACATGGTTTGTGAACTTAAGAATTAAATTCTCACCGTGAGGCATAAATACTAACTTATGGCTCTGTTCCATATTATTGTTGTCCCTTATTTTGATTTTTGCTACAGGCCTTTATTACATGCTTTCCAGTGATCTTTAAGTCATTTTTTAAAAATGGACTTAAAACATATAAATCAATAAATTACAGTGGTAACACAATTTTATGGAACAGAGCCTAACTTATATTGATAAAAACAGTGTAATAAAGGAGTTAAATAGGCCTTGAAATAACACGATAACCATTCACTTGCCTCAATTTTCGCCGCTTGTATATTGGCTGTTATGTATGCTTCGCCGTTATTGTCTAAGTGCAGTAAGCTGGCCATAGTAGCTAAACTTTCATTTTTTCCAATCATATTCGTCGGGTTTTCACGCCATAATGCCGCTAACATTTTTTTATATGGCGTATCACCTAATTGTTCATTTTCATAATAACTTCCACTAAAGCCTACCGTAGCGAGTTCTTGCAGAGGAACAAAATTTAAGGCTTTTAGCGTTTGATCCTGGCTGACCAACTCGAATACCCATTGATTAATTGCTGGAGTTACCGCCATGTATTTAGCCGAGAGTCCTCGCATAAAGCCCATGTTTAAGATCGATAATGCGGTTTTTACATAAAACTTACTGTTATCGCTTAAATTAAACAGGGTACGAATTGATTGTTGGGGCAGATAGTTGTCGTTACCTTGTCCAAGACAAATAATTTGCTGATGGGCAATTTCCTTCGCGTATAAAAGGACTAATTTATTCTTCCATTGCCACGGATGCATAGGAAAGAGAATATAGTCTTTTGGCTCAACGCCTTTATTAATTAATTGTTTTTCAAAAAATAATTGTTCACTTAGGTCGAGTTCCTGGTTTATCAATGCTTGGTACGATAAGCCTTCTATACTGTGAAATGCCGTATTTGAACGGTGACAAGCCAACCAAATTAGCTGTAGTGTATTAGCGGCTTCCGGGGCGAATTGATGATAATCATCACTGCTAAAGCCAATGCGACCATTATTCGCCACGAAACTTGGATGACCGTGAGTCATTTCACTTTCAATTACCTGAAATGCTTGTGTTGCCAACTCGGTTGCCGAATAGCTTGATTTAGCTATTTTATAACAAGAAGAGGTTAAGGTACTTGAAACTTCTTCAAGGTAGGTCGCAAGTTTTTCTCCTAATAAGTTAAGTTGATGCGCAAACTCGATAATAAAAGACATTGCTTCTATATTATCTGACACATTAGTCGCGGGCACATTTTGGTCAGTTTTAGTAAGCGAAGTTGCGTTAATCGCCAAATGATTTAACGGTAACATCTGCGCTTCAAATCGGTAGGTGATTTGTTTATTCTCTGTTGTTAAGTAATAACAACCATCCGTTGTTTTTTCTGGAAATATTAACCGCTCATGACTAAATTCAGTGATGATTTTTATCACCAGTTCCAAATTAACACGTTGCCAATTCTCCAGACTGAGCTGTTTGGTATAAGCAATAGCTTTGTCGCACCCATCACTGATCTGTTTACTGTTATGCAGCGCGTGGTTAACGTTTTTCGCCTGTTCAAACTGTTTTTGTGTGACAAAACCGAGTAGTGCCTCTTTGTTGCTTAAGGTTATTTTGCGTTGATGTCTAATCCCCAAACGTTGATTTAGCCGATGGATTTTATCATTATTGACATCGGGCTCTACGACTACTCGCTCAGCATTTAATTGTGTGAAGATAAAATCAAGTACAACTTCCATCACCGCTTTGCTAAAACCTGATTGCTGTATGTTGGCAGGCGCTAACAAAATGTGCATGCCAATGTCGCCGGTTAGCGGTTGAAAATGTTTGCCAATTTCATGGTGATTAACATCGTATACTTCAATAAGGAATTTTATTTCGCCCTCAATTGAACCTATGTAAGCCATTTCCGACGTTGAATTCATCAGTGTTTGGTAGTTGTCTTTTATTTTGACGTCTGCCATGCCTTTCATTCCCCAAAAACTGGCGTAATCCATGTGCATCCAGTGACTGATGGTAGTTATGTGTTGGGCAACATTTAATGGTTCAACGTTTATTTTACCTAATAAGGGATGGCTAATAAGGGTGTGATTTATTTGTTTCATGATGATGGCTCCATAGATTTAGGATCTGCGGTGTTAATTCGCAGATAGATAAAATAAGCAAGTAAAAAAGTGATTAAAAAGCCACTGGCAGCAACAAAGAAAGGTATGTGATAGTGTTGCGTAGTAACTAACGAGCCGACAGTAAATGAAGCGGCAATAACCCCTAAATTTTGCATAAAATGAACTTTGGCAAAGTCTTCGGCATAATGTGACGGTTCACTTTTACTGAACAACAGTACTTCGAGTTTAACGGTCACAATAAACATGGCATAACCGAGTAGACAACGGTCAAACACGATTAAATACCAGAGTGAGGTTCCTTGCAGGCAAAGACCACATGCCGCAATGAGTAAAGCAAAGGCGATGTCTTTTTGATAATTCGCTTTAACCGCTGACTTTCGATGGTTGAGGTAAAGGCAATACAAGGCGATCCAAGCTGGTATCGCATAAATTATTCCAGCAAGGACCTGACTATCTATTTGGCTTATTTGCTGCCAGTAAAGGGCAAAATAAGGTCGCGCGAGAAAAGCACTGAAATAGACAAATAGCGAAATCAATCCGATGGAAATAATAAAAGAAGGGATTTTATTTCTTTTATGGGCTGAGGCTTGAGCGGGCATAATTTGCCAACGAACCTTGAGCTTTTTATGCAAGAATAAGCAAATAAATACTTGGATAAAGTCGCCGAATGCCATGATCAAAAACAGGCTGCTTGGATCGAATTTATCAAGTATTGCCCCTCCAAGAACCGCGCCACCAATTCCACCAAAGTGCATTAGCACACTGAATAATCCCACAATGCCTAAATGCTGATCTTTCTCTTCTAGTCTAAGCACGAAAGGGTAAATCAATAAATAACTGGCTTTAAAGACAAACATACATTGGGTGATCAGCCAAAAGAGTGATATATCAGTAATAAAATAACAGGCGATACCGAGTGAACCAGCGATAAGCTGCGTCACTATCCAAAGCTGCAATTCGTGTATTCGTTTGGCTAATTTCGCCCAAAGAGGAAAAGCAAGCATTACGGTAAAGCAACAGGCGGCAATGTAGCTGCCAACATGAAAACTTGAGGTAATGCCAAATTTCTGCAGAAAAAACTGTGGATAAAATGGCAATATCATTGTGTCGCACACCACTGAAATTAGTGTCAGTAAAATCAAGGTGTTTTTTAAGCCTTTAAACTTGTTCATACCGATACTGTCTCGTTGCGTTTAGTGCACTACACACATCGAAGTTTTGAAAGGCAATACGTTTTTCTATCGGGTAGATTTCACGCCCGGTAAGCTGCTTAATAATTTCACTATTTCTATAACACGCCATACCAAGATCTGGTGTGACAAAACCATGAGTGTGCAATTCAACATTTTGAACAAATATGCGTTGACGTTTGTCGATAGAATAAAATCGATCAACGGCAAACCTTCCTTGGTTATCCCAATTAATCTCTTGAATTAATTCAGAAAGAAAATTAGGCAGGTGGTAACTAAACCCTGTCGCCATAATGAGTTTTTCTGAAGAGAGTTGAAATGACTTATTAGTTTCTAAATGCTTAAAGTTCAGGTTTTTTTCGTTTTGGCTGATCAATTCTGCGTTGGTAAATAGTCGCGTTTTTACTCCTGACGTCAGGTTTATTTCATACAGCAAATCGTATATTTCATTAATCAAGCTGGCATTAATGCCTTTGTACAGGGGCTTTTGCTTATTAATGAGTTCATCACGTTTAGTTTGTGGTAAGTTGTAAAAGTAATCAACGTACTCAGGCGAGGTCATCTCCAAAGTCAGCTTAGTGTATTCTAACGGGAAAAATCGAGGAGCACGTGTTACCCACGTTAGTTGGTAGTCATGTGATTGAATATTTTTCAGTAAATCGTAATAAATCTCAGCAGCGCTTTGACCACTGCCAACCACGGTAATACTCTGTGACTTCATAAATTCACTGCGTTTATCACCATACACACTGGAATGAATAACATGCTTGGTCGTACATTCTACCGCTGGAGTTAAATACGGAGAGGGTCCTGTACCTGAGGGATCCCCACGAAATTAGAAGCTCGCCTGTGGTTCAGCGAACAATGAATTTAGTTCATTAATCGCTGCTTC
>JABSOJ010000718.1 GCA_013216005.1 Alteromonadaceae bacterium
GATAACTTTTTTTGTTGCTCGGTCTCTTATCTTTATAAAACCGTGCAGAAAACATTCTACTATTTTTGTCTTTGGAACTAAACGAGCTATGGACTGAAAGTCCATAGGTTTATGGAATGACTGAAAGTCATATACTTGGTCTAAAGACCACTGAAAGCTGTGTACTAAAAGTACAATTAATATTATTCAAGAATGAAATTCTCTGATTATAACGTTTTGCGTTGCTTTTTAAAAGAAGCCTGAAATGCAGCAAGATATAAGTTTTCAAGCCAACTATCTGATAAGACAAAGCCGTTGAGTCTGGCCGCAGGACTACTTAAAGTTCCTGTACTTTTTGTCACTTGCGGACAAGAAGGCGAAAAATTATTAATCAAGGCAAAAGCTCTAAAGTTTAACGTAGTCATCTCAATATTAGAATGGAACATCTGTGAATTAATCGCATGGCGTTCCATCTTCTTCATTACTCTATCCAATTGTGCAGATGTTCGATAAGCACTCGGAGCATCAAAGTGAGCTAACCACTTCTTTTTTTTATTACAAAGTTTAAGTACATTCTCTTTCATTGGACAAGCAGGTACGTTTTTGAGCGTCCACTCTTTTAATCTACGTATTTGTTGTGCCATTTGTTGCTTACTTTGTGTTCGATAAATATTCCAAACCTTGTCTGCTATTTGCTCATAATAAACGATAACTTTTTTTGTTGCTCGGTCTCTTATCTTTATAAAACCGTGCAGAAAACATTCTACTATTTTTGTCTTTGGAAATAAAGAAGATAAGGCATTTTGTGTTGCCCACCAACCATCAGTATTTATTGTAATTGGTTGATAATCAGATATAAAACGTTGCACTTCCTGCTTAAAAACATTATAAGCATTAGTCAAACTTAACTCATTAGCCTGCTTACAGGCTTCCATTCCTAAAAAACAACCCTTAGCTATAATTGTGGCTATGTATGTTTTTACACCACATAATCGAGTATGAAATTCATCTGCCAATATATCTGTTGGCATTTCTGATGTATCATAAACTGTTGTACCCACCAAATTATATTGCCCTAAACTAACAAATAAACGATACCAATACATAGCATTTTTTCCAAAAACAACTGCTAATGCCCAAAAGGGAACTCCAAATTTAGCTAAAAATAAAACTTTTTCAACCTCTGAGACCTTACCTCGCATACCCGGTATTACAAATGATGGGCATATTCTATAAACATGATTACCAATTTTTATACGACGTAAACAAATATTCATTTTTTTACTCTTACGGTCTTTACCGTTAAGCTTGTAACCCTTTTCTAATATATCTGATGGAAAAGAGTTTGGATTTTTCTTAAGTGCTTCATTGATAACAATGTGTGCAACAGAGTTATCATTTTCAAAGTTCTTATAATCTTTTTCCGAAATCGAAAAATATATTGTACGATTTTCTTTACCTTTAACTGCCATTGATTTTGATATTATTTGTCTTTGTAGTTAAATAATAAACAATTTTAATGACTTTTTTTATTAGCAACGCAAAATGTTATAATCAGCAAAATTACGACCTTTGAAAATCTGTTGCTTGCACATAAAAAGGCACGTAAAGGTACGAAGTCCAATCAAGAGAATATGGCTTTTGGCTTTCATTTAGAAAAGGAATTATTTCGATTGCAACAGGAATTGGTCGCACAAACTTACGTTTCGAGTGGCTATCAGCACTTTGTTATAAATGATTCTAAACGTAGAAAAATCTCTGTAGCGGCATTTCGGGATAGAGTCGTACATCATGCGTTGATAAATATCCTTAATCCAATTTATGAAAGGCGGTTTTATGCTCACTCGTATGCCACACGAAAAGGAAAAGGGACGCACAAAGCTATTTTACAAGCACAGCAATATTTACGACAAAATCAATGG
>JABSOJ010000719.1 GCA_013216005.1 Alteromonadaceae bacterium
TATACAAGCTCTGGACTGTATCAACTTAAACATGATAATACACAAATATGAACTGTTACCCGGTTTGATTGGTGCCTTTAATTCCGTATTATTTTGAAAATAGACTTCTAACCAATTTATTTTTAACCAATTTAAGCCACTGCCCAAAAGCTTGTTTAGGCCAAAGTAATTGATACTTAACAGTAAGTTTCAACCAACCCGTTAATTGATATTTTCTGGCGCTGGTAGCAAGAAAGCAATGACAATTAACCAAGGCAATTCCGGCATATTTGGCTTGCCACACCAATAAATGATCTTCACCAAATAACGCTTGTTCATCATAACCACCCAAAGCTTTAAAAGATGACTGACTCAGACAAAATCCCTGATCGCCAAAAGGAAGCCCCAATATGTCAGAACGGAACTTGGCACCTAATTCGTTCATTTTAAGTAATGGACTTTGTTTGTCATAAAAGCGTAAATCAAAATAAAACAAACATAATTCACTATTAGCTGCGTTAAGGTGTTTAACTAACTTATCAACATTCTCTTGAGTTATACGGCTATCGGCGTGTAAAAACCAAATAAAATCTCCTGTTGCCAGAGCCGCCCCAGCATTAAGTTGAACTGCCCGCCCTACTTTGCTGCAACTAACCAGCCAGTGAAGATCAGGATATTGTTTTTGTATGCAGAACATGTCGTTAGATATTTCATGACCGGGTGTTGAAACCACGATAACCTGCGTGCCTGAGGGCAACAAATTGAAGTTTTCACACAAGTGTAACCACTGATTTTCATCAGGTGCTAAGGGGATAACGATCGATAATAACCGATCCGACAACAGCTTAGCCGAAGAAAATGGTGCCGAAAATAAGTCAGTCATGTCAACCTGTACCACTTATTATTGCTAACATATTCTTGTCCTTTTAGTCCTTTAATCGGCTTTAACCTGAATTTACCGAAATTGAGTAGCTATCGTTCACTGCAACTAGCGCCATAATTAAAGCAACTATAACAGCGATGATGTTTCATGCTGATTTTTTGTTGCTGACTCGATTTTAAATCGCCCCCCAGTTCATATTCCAAATCATCATCGACCAGAGTGCAGGCATAAATTTTCATTAAACCATTACGCTTCACCACCATTTTCGATGAAGAGCACATGAAGCGGGTACGGCTTTCCTCATTTTGATAATGTGTCATGCAATGTTCGCTAATTTCAGGAACGTCAGGCAAAGAACCCGGCGTTAAAAAATCGGGAAAAGCGATAATAGTCAAATCATCCGGTAAGCCATTTAAGTTCAATAAATCACGAAAATCTTGCTCGACTTGTTCCTTATCTTCATTTTTTTCCATTTGGCGTGCCAGCGAAATATGAAAACCCAGCTGATGAAGTGCACGCATACCAGCAATTGATTTTTCAAAAGAGCCAATGCCACGATAGAGATCATGCCGTTCAGGATCAGGATGATCCAAACTTATACGCAGCGAAATAGGATAAGGGTTATTAACTAATAGAGATAATTTATCGAGTCGTTTAAATAAAGGAGATGTACCGTTAGTTAACACTAACACCGGTTTATGTTGTGAGGCATAATCAAGCATTTTAATAATATCTTTAACTAAAAATGGCTCGCCACCCGTAAATGAAAACTGCTCTACGCCCATGTTGATAGCCTGATCGATAAAAGGTTTTATCTCATCGAGAGTAGGACTACCAAGGCGCTTATCACCGGGACTGGAACCTTCAAGACAAAACTCACAATCAAGATTACAGCGGGTTCCTGTATGAAACCATAATTCAGTTAATTGGCCCGGCTGAATATAACCACGGGGTTCTCCACCGGAAGTAACATGCCAATCGTTGGATTTATTAGTAGCGTTCACTGTGATCCCCTTTCATTGTTTATCCTTATTT
>JABSOJ010000720.1 GCA_013216005.1 Alteromonadaceae bacterium
GATACTTTGGTTTATTTGGCCCTAATAAGATAATTGTTTTTAAAATATAGTGGTAAAGTTGTAAAGAAATGGTGTATTTTAGAAGTATAAAAAGGAATATCAATTTTATTAATAAGCGGAATGAATATGAGCTCAAATCTATACATTAAAACTATGTTGGTTGTATTTGTATCTTTAACGTGTTTTTTAACGGCATGTAGTGAAGTCAAGACTCCAGACCAATACATAACGAGTGCGAAGCATTATTTAGAGCAAAGCGAACACAATGCCGCTATTGTCGAATTAAAAAACGCGATCAGAATAACACCTAAAAATCCTGAACTGCGTTACCTTTTGGGGCTTGTATATATACAACTTGGAGATATGCATTATGCTGAAAAAGAATTAGAAAAAGCAAAAGACTATGGATTTCCAAGTGCTAAGGTTTTTCCTAAATTGGCTTTAGTTAAGCTGGAGCTAGGACACACAGATGATGTCTATGATCTTGCATTGCAAGCGAAGGATCAGTCTGATGATGTTTATGTCGCTATATTAACCTATGCTGGTTTAGCGGCAATTAAAGCAGGCGACAAAGAAAAATCAGAAAACTATATAAATGAGGCTTTATCCATAAGTGAAGGGGGAATATATAGTCAGTTAGGAAAAGCTTGGCTGGAGTCTTCAGAAAATAAAGTCGAAAATGCATTAGAAACAGTTGAAAGTGTTTTATTAAAAGATCCTGATTTTTCAGCTGCACTTTTATTGAAAGGTCATCTGAATCATTATATGAAAAATTTTGATCTTGCTATTGAGCAGTTTTCAAAATATTTAACTCAGCATCCGCAAGCGCATGAAAAGCGATTTTTTTTAGTAATGAGTTATATTGAGAATAAACAATTTGATAAAGCACAGGAACAAGTTGATTTGTTATTGATAATTAATCCGTCGCAACCTCTAACTAATCAATTAAAAGCTCAAATTTTGTATACACGAAATAATTTTAAAGGGGCAAAAGAATTTGCTGTTAACGCGATACAAAATAGTGAGCAGCTGTTAGCTACTTCACAACTTATTGCGGGCGTAAGTGCATTTAAACTTAAAGAGTTTGAACTTGCCTACAAATATATTTTGCCGATTGAAAATGTATTGCCATTAAATCATCCGGTAAAAAAACTATCAGTTATTGTAAAAATGCATTTAGGTTATGTTGAAGAAGCTGCCGATGATTTAGTGCAACTTGAAGGGTTGTCTGAATTGGAACTTGGCTTGTTGCAAGAAACTAGTATGGATTTATTACGTGCAGGAAAAATAGATAAAGCTAAACAAGTTATCAATAAAGCTCAAGATATTGCTCCCGATAGTGCGAAAGTTGCGACTCAAAAAGGCATGTTGCTCCTCTTTCAGGATAATCTTTCTGGAATCGATGAATTGGAAAAGGCTATCTCTTTAGATCCTGAGTTCTCAGATCCGAAATATGTATTAGCTTATAATTACTTAGAGTCAAACCAATTTAATAAAGCCCTCAATGTTGCAAAAGATTGGCAGGAACTCGACTCTGGTAAAGTGCCTGGTACTGTTCTTGAGGGATTAGTGTATGCAAAACAAGGTTTAAATAAGAAGGCAATCGCTAAATATGAACAAGCTCTTGTCTTGGAACCTAAAAATATATCTGCGTTATATAATTTAGCTTTACAGCAACAGAAATATGAACAAAAAGAGCAAGCAATTTTGAATTATCAACGGTTATTGTCTGTACAACCTGATCATAGAAGAGCTTTAACTAACCTAAGTGAGATACATGTGTTTTTAAATGGCTCTGTTGTAGATAATTGTTGTCCCTCAAATGGAATTAAACTCAACCCTTATATCTAGGACTCTGTGACTAATTCTCGTTAAAAAACCAATTTATCGCCTAA
>JABSOJ010000721.1 GCA_013216005.1 Alteromonadaceae bacterium
TACTTTAAACGCTTCTTGCCACGTTATTAGTTTATTACCGTAAACCATTGGCACAACATATTGATTAAAACGTGTTTCAAATAACTTGTTTTCTTCCAGCACCATCAAACCAAACATTAATTCTTTTATCGGGTTTTGAACAAACTCATGATGTTGATTACCATATCGAGCAACATCTTCAGCTATCACTTCAGCAACCAATGGAACCACTTTGTGAATATCAGCTTGATTGGCTAATTGGATATAATAAGTATCATAAATATGTCTTATCAAAGCAGGATCATCATCTCTTTGATCATTTCGTGTATAACTTGCTGTTCTTCTGAGCATTGAAATTAGCTTTTCAGCTTGTGTACTTACAATGCTTGTGAAGTTCATTGATTCAATTTCGGCTACCTCTTGCATAACTTCATTGGTTAATGATGATATTACACGTTGATTCACTTCATCATAAAGCAAGGTTTCTATTAGCTCTAATTTAATAAATGGTCTTAAACATGGAGCTTTCGAATGAGCTTGAGGGTAACGAATGTTAAATTGCTGATAACGGTATTCATCATAAATTATAGCCTTGTCTTCAATGATGAATAAATTGTTGGAATTAATAATTTCGATAACTTGATGATGTAGTTTTTTTCTGGCTTTTCTCTTTTGAGTTTTTGATATATCTGTAAGAACATTTTTAGGGATGATTTTTATATCAACATCTTCTGACATTCGATGAGTTTTAATTCCAGATTTAGCTAATGCTGTACCACCTGAGAAAACTAATGAATGTGTATCAGACGATAATTCTGATAATAATTTTAACAGTGCCACAACGTAGTAGTCTTTTTCAACAATGGCAGGATTCCCCATGCCTAGAGCATCAGAAATATCTAAAAACAAACTATTATCAATTGGCATTGATAGCTCTGTTGCTTACGACAATTTTACGTTTGAAACGATTATTGGTAATAATTTGAAAAGAAGCTGGAATTTGAAGGCTATCACCATCTATGCTTCGTTGTGAAAATTCATCAAATTTATAAGATACACCAAGTTTTTCTATCGCTTCTAATAAAACACCATCGGCTCCAGCAGGAGAAGTTGGCATTAAATTTCCAGTAATACGATTTACTCTCGCCTTGGTATAAAGACCATAACCTATACGTAATAAATCTCCTGTATCAACAAGTTTTTTTAATACTCGTCCTATTTGGTCATAGCCTGCAATATCAGTAAAATCTGCTCGCGCAAATACATACCGTTTTGAACGATTTAGTCTCGTTTTTACTTTATTGACTATAGTCATAATAGAACTCCAACACGTTTAATTAAAAGATAGCAAACATACGACATTATCTCAATGTAAACATACGACATATGAAGTAAGGTCGATTAATAAACGTTTATATTAAAATACAAATACAATCTTCTGTTTTAGCTCCGTTAAAAGTTAAATTTCACCACCGATTTTTGTCATTTACCACCTGTTTTTCAATAGCATTTGGCACTTTTCAATCATCAAAATATAATCAAGATCAAATACAGTAACTTACTCAGCCATTTAAAATATTGGTATGATTTTGCTCGTACCTACTTGGTAGCTCATTTTTATTTTTTTAATTTAAATCATACACAACGCGACATTTTAAAATTTTATAACATTATTGATCCTCTTATTTCCAATAACTTAATCAGATAAAATCACAATTATTCAAATGGAATGGGAGGGAACCGTTTAAACGGGTGGGAACCATTACATTTGAATAATTTAGCTCAGATAAAAAATACCGTATAGCCGCTATAAGGTACTTTCACACTGCCATAAAGTACCAACACACCGCCTTAAGCGATTACAGCCATTTAAAAAATATCCATATTGGTTCCGAAGTTTAATTTTAATTAATCA
>JABSOJ010000722.1 GCA_013216005.1 Alteromonadaceae bacterium
TTTGTCTTCATTGCCTTTAACCTCAATGAGTTATGCTCACTTATAAGTATAGACAACAATTAGATGGAACAGAGCCTATTGCTAATACATTATGGCAAGACGGTAGACCAATAAGGATTGCAACACCAGAGCTTGCACTGAGTGATTTAAAGCGAGTAAAAAGAAACTTGCACATGGTAGATTTGGACATCTATAAGGAAGTAATTAATGGCTAAAATATCATTAAGCGCACAAGCCGATTTGATCATTAAAGCAAATCCGGCGTTATTAACAATGAAACCAGTCATTGAAAAAGAACTAGTCCATTATGATATTTTCTTTTTATTACAACAACAAAATTTATTATTATCCAACATGTCTTTTATTGGCGGAACTTCGTTAAGACTTTGTCATGGTTCTAACCGTTACAGCGAAGATCTTGATTTTCATGCAGGTAAAAATTTTATTCCTGCTGATTTTGATAAAATACGATTTGAATTAGAACGATATTTATCAGATCGATACGGCCTGAGTATTGAAGTTAAAAGTCCAAAGGAATTACAAAATGATCCTGATTATAGCAATAGAACCGCTAATACTTGGAAAGTAATTATTGAAACACATCCTCAACAACGTCATTTTCCTAAACAGCGTATTATATTCATATTGATATTGCCAATATTCCTGCACACGATACTTCACCCATGCTGATTAATACTAACTACAATAATTTACCCGATGGTTATGGGGCTATTTTAATTAATACTTCATCAAAAGTAGAGATTTTGGCTGAAAAATTGGTGGCTATTCCCGCAAGAAATAACATTAAAGCACGTGATTTTTGGGGTGTTATTTGGTTATTACAACAAAACACGCCGATAAATATTGA
The DNA here is from genome assembly GCA_013216005.1 of Alteromonadaceae bacterium. GTDB lineage: Bacteria > Pseudomonadota > Gammaproteobacteria > Enterobacterales > Alteromonadaceae > JABSOI01. The sequence goes on from JABSOJ010000722.1 coordinate 869, forward strand.
CTTGATTAACCAGAAAATAATTGATCATGGCATCATTCATTTTAAACAACTATTAAGTAATAGAATTGAAGAGATCTCCCTTTATTTTGAAAAACAATTATTTCAAAATGAAATGTCACGATTTTTAGATAACCAACATTTGGCGAATACGGTTAACAAACCTCAATTTATTCAATTTGCAGAGCAAAAAAATTCACAAACTTTAACTAAGGTATTTCAGGCTCTTTATTCCAAAGAAATTGACGAACCAGAGTTTAGATTATAATGTCCAAACTAATATCATAAAATATGAATCTGTCATAAATTCAGGATCAGTTTGGTAATAATTAAATCAATGCTCCCAATCAGATTCACAATAAACCAGATGTGCCAGCGGCTCAGGTGAGAGACTTAGTTTATTTCCTGTTATGGCTGATTGATATTGGGAAAGGCGTACCGAATCGTCTGATTGCCACAGGGCAGGGCGCTGCTGCTTTGCTTTTTGTAAAACATTAATTGCTTGTTGTATTTGCCCTTGTTCATAGTAGGCGCGAGCTAAAAATCTGGCTTGTAAAGTTGTAGTGATTGTTTCATCGGCCATGTCAGTAACTAATTTATAGTCGCCGCGCGCTAAATGAATACGCATTATTGAATAATTGCTATAACTTAAGGTTGTTGTCATATTTAATTTTTGGTTGATCATTTTCGCTTCACGTAATTGTGTTAAGGCTAAATCAAGTTGGCCTAAATCGGTATAAGCCCACCCGAGAAAAACTAGGGCATTGGCTTGCATAATTGCACTGGGGTTTGTTGCCATGAAGTTTTCTAATTGCACGATTGCCTGTTGCAGTTTTTGTTCATCTTTACCATGTATTCCGGTTGTGCTTTGATCCAGCCCCTGATCTAATGTAGCAAAGGCCAGGTAAAAGTCACTGTCTGTTACCAGCGGCTTAGTGCCTATTCGCAGTGCTATACCCGTGATCAATGAAAATACGGCGTTTTCAAACAAAGCCTTGATTTTTTTCTAAATGAGATCATGATACGCC
>JABSOJ010000723.1 GCA_013216005.1 Alteromonadaceae bacterium
TAACGCAAAGCTAGATAAGCAGCAAATATTGGCTGCTGCATATGGGGGACAACAGCATTATGGAACATAGCCTATTTTTAATACTTGGTTTAAATAGTAATATCGCACCCACAGAAAGTCATTTACAACAATTACTACACAGTTTAGAAAGCGAATTCTTTATCGCCTGATATTTAGTATTACCACTGGCAGTTACTCTTTTTCTTGCAATAAAAAAGATCCCCGCATTCCCGGCAATCGGCATAGGTTCATTAACAGCCGCTCTCTGGGCGATATTATTTCAGCAGGACCTTATTTTAGCGCTAGCCAGCCCTGAACTTAACAACCTTAGTGCGAATATCACTGTTGTATGGAAATTGATGTATCAAGGTTTTAGCATAAACACTTCAAACCCAATGATAAATAACCTGCTCAGTGGTGGAGGCATGGGTTCAATGCTCAATACCATCTGGCTTATTATTACTGCAATGACTTTTGGTTCAATAATGGAAGGCGTTGGCTTATTAAAAAGAGTCGTTGAATCTCTCATAAAATTTTCAAATAGTGCTAACTCTTTAATAGCCACCACCATAATCACAGCCTTTGGCACCAACTGCATCGCTGCCGATCAGTATATTGCGATTGTTATGCCTGGACGTATGTTTAAAAGTAAATTTAATGAACGTAAATTAGCACCGGAAAATTTGTCCCGCGCACTTGAAGACGGAGGAACAGTAACATCAGCATTAATTCCATGGAATACTTGCGGTGCATAGTTGCAATCAGTTTTGCTGGTCAATCCTCTCGACTATGCAGTATATTGTTTTTTTAATTGGTTAAGCCCAATTATCGGCATTAGTTGTGCTTTATTAGGTCTCAAAATTAAGCATTTAGTAGTACCACAAAAACAAGTTGAATTATGCAGTTAAATCACAGTATGAATACATCTCAGCCGGTTAGCGTATCCAGGTAGCGGGTTATCTCATTATTATATTTTGACCTTTTATAAGGTGCTAAATTTAAAATGATTCAAAGCTATACAAAACACTCTGGGACTATAATTACTTCTTGTGAAAAAGTACAAAATAAATACTGGGCATTCATCACAAAATATGGTTATTATTTAACAACCCTTTCCTATTTACTAAAAATGGTTCGTGGAAGCATATGATTATATTTAAAAAAATAACTATAATAAGTTTAACTGTTTTATCTCTTTTTAATTTTTCTGCTTTTTCACAACAAGCACCAGCTGCCAACGTGAATGTTGCTGTTGCACAAATGAAATTACTCTCCCCTGTAGCTTGGGTTTCAGGCACTGTTGTCAGTCGTAACAATTCACAAATTGCTGCGGAAATCTCCGGACGCTTAGTGAATTTATCAGCACTTGGTGCACGGGTTAAGCAAGGCGATATTATTGCAAGTATCGATGACAAGTCGCTAAAAATAAAACAAAAAGAAAATAAAGCCAACGTCTTGATTGAGCAAACTCGATTAGCCTTTTTCGAATCAGAAGTACAACGCCAAACTTCTTTGGTTAAGAAAAAATTATTACCTGCTACAGAGTTAGATGCAACCATTTCTAAACGGGACGTAGCTAAAAATGATGTAGTTGTCGCGCAGGCTCAATTATCACAAACCCAACAAAACTTAGCGTATACCCAACTTAAAGCACCATTTGATGGTTTAGTTGCTCAACGTTTACATAATTTAGGTGAATACGTAAATAACGGCACCGCTATTATACGATTGGTTGAAACGGCTAATGTTGAAGCATCGGTTTTTGTCCCCCTAACTACTTATCAATTTTTAACCCAATCAACATCATTAACGGTTGAATCTAGGCTGTCGAAATATGACCATTTTCAACCAATTTACCGTTTATATTTTTGGCTTTTTTAATATTGTTGGAAT
>JABSOJ010000724.1 GCA_013216005.1 Alteromonadaceae bacterium
TTTGCTTTACCGACACTGAGAGCCTTGATTATGCTGTTGCTTTATTGGGGGAGTCGTTTATTTGGCATTAAATTAAGTTTAAAGTGTTGGGTACTGTTGGTATTGTTTTTTATTATTTTGTTAAGTCCTTTCAGTCTTATCAGTAGTAGTTTTTGGCTTTCTGTTTATGCCGTTGTGATTATATTATTAATTATTTGGCGTCACGGGCATCAACTATCGTCTGGGCATTCTTCCTCTGTGTTTAATAAGTTAAGTAAATTTACTAAATCACTTTTTCTGATCCAGATAAGTTTAACATTAGCCATGTTACCTCTGGCAGCTATGTTTAATCATCAACTTAGTTTAGTCAGTTTTTTTGCCAATATTATTGCTGTGCCAGTGATGAGTTTTACCAGTATTCCCTTGTGTTTATTAGCCGTTTTTGTTTTACCGGTAAGTCAGGCGTTATCGACATTTTTTTTGCAGCTGGCTGTGCAGAGTTTAGCTTTAGTCTGGCAATGGTTATCATTTTTAACAGATTTTCAATGGTCAGTCATTAATCTGTCCAGTGTAGATATTATTGTTCTGGCCGTGTTTGTTTTTATTCTGTTGGGACTTTGGCTTGTCATTCTAAATCGCTATCTGATTGTGTTTATTCTGGTGTCTTTGATAATGTTTTTGTTAATCTATTTCTGGAAGGGAAGTGCGGATTTTTTTTGGCATACATCATCAAATACACAGTCTGATTGGGTGATTCGTGTGATGGATGTCGGGCAAGGTTTAGCGATTATTATTGAGCAGAATAATCATTATATTTTATATGACACCGGTGCGAGTTATCCCAGTGGATTTAACATGGCAGATGCTGTTCTGTCACCTTATTTTAAACATCGAGGTATTAAAGTACTTGATAAAGTTATTATCAGCCATAGTGATAATGATCACTCAGGTAGTTTGAATAAATTAAAGCAATCAATAAATATTGATGAAATTATTGCCAATGACAAAATGTTAAAAGCCGACAGTTTATGTTTGCAAGGACAAGAATTTATTTGGCAAGGGTTAACCTTCAGTACATTTTGGCCCAGTGCGGGTAAATCTCCTGATTTCGGACAAAATAATGATGACTCTTGTGTTATTAAAATAACCGACGGCAAATTTAGCGTGCTACTGACCGGAGATATTTCTAAAAAAGTGGAACGACAATTGTTAATTAACCATTCAAATCATCAAATTGATTTAAAATCAAACGTATTAATTGCACCACACCACGGTTCAAAAACGTCGTCGACTATTGGTTTTATTAATAGAGTATCACCTGAAATTGTGGTTTTCAGCAGTGGTTACTTAAATCGTTGGCACATGCCGGTAACTGAAGTAGTCAGCAGATACCAACGGGCTAATGTTACCTCTTTTAATACGGCAATCAGTGGCATGATTGAAATTCATATTAATCAGCAGGGTGTTGAGGTTAAGCAATATCGTCAGGATCTTTGGCCATTTTGGTTTTCTAATTGAGTAGTTTGGGCGTAGTTATTATCTGAATCGCTCTTTGAGTCACAATATATCAAATTATTTGATTTCAGGGTTCACTGAATTAAGAAGTAGCTATATGAAAGAAAAAGGAATTTTCTCTCTCTTATTAGAATTGTAATTTATTTGATAATATAACATGCCTCTGCACTCCACTCAGGTCGATTTTACAGGGGCATGAACTATTGCTAAATTTAACAATCGGTTAGGTATCTGATTCTCGATAAATCGACGGTTGAACCGATAACAGAACTGGCGGATTCACGCCCTGAGGCGTTCAGTCAAGTATTTCTACATTTTTATTTGTCCTGCAACAAGGGTGAATTACGCTTTTTCAGACTATTGAGATAAGTAACCTCATTATAGTGCTTTT
>JABSOJ010000725.1 GCA_013216005.1 Alteromonadaceae bacterium
AAGAAGTGGTTAATAAAATCCTTTCATTTACGAATGAAAAATTAACATAAACGTAAGTTTTATTGTTTTTTAGGTTATTAGTAATAGATTTTTCTATCATTAATAATATTAATTAACAACAAAACTTTACCAATAGCCTATTTGTAAGGACGCATTAGGTCACTTAAACAACCCCATGAAACATGTATGTTGATTGGATTATTAGCTGAGTTCATATACACATTATGACTGAAAATTTTGCACAACTTTTTGAAGAAAGTTTAAAAACAATCGAAACACGCCCTGGTTCTATCATCAAAGGAACTATCGTAGCTATCACTAAAGACAACGTTTTAGTTGACGCTGGCTTAAAATCTGAAAGTGTTATTGACATCAACCAGTTTAAAAATGCTGCTGGTGAATTGGATATTAACGTTGGTGATGAAATCGATGTAGCTTTAGATGCGACAGATGATGGTTTCGGTGAAACAATTCTTTCTCGTGAAAAAGCAAAACGCCACGAAGCATGGCAAGTGCTTGAAAAAGCATATGAAGAAAAAGAGACTGTTGTCGGTGTAATTAATGGTAAAGTTAAAGGTGGTTTCACTGTTGAAGTGAATGATATCCGTGCTTTCTTACCAGGTTCACTTGTTGATGTACGTCCAGTACGCGATACAGCTCATCTTGAAGGTAAAGATTTAGAATTTAAAGTTATTAAGCTTGATCAAAAGCGTAATAACGTTGTTGTTTCACGTCGTGCTGTTATCGAATCTGAAAGCAGTGTCGAACGTGATGCACTATTAGAGTCATTGCAGGAAGGTCTAGAAGTCAAGGGTATCGTTAAGAACCTTACTGACTACGGTGCTTTCGTAGACCTAGGTGGCATTGACGGTTTACTACACATTACTGATATGGCTTGGAAACGTGTTAAACATCCAAGTGAAATCGTTAATGTTGGTGACGAAATCCAAGTTAAAGTATTGAAATTCGATCGTGAACGTACACGTGTATCTCTTGGAATGAAGCAGTTAGGTGAAGATCCATGGGTAGCAATTGCTAAGCGTTATCCTGAAGGTTCTAGACTTTCTGGTCGTGTTACTAACCTTACAGATTATGGTTGTTTTGTTGAAATTCAAGAAGGCGTGGAAGGTTTAGTTCACGTTTCTGAAATGGATTGGACTAACAAAAACATCCACCCATCTAAAGTTGTTAACTTAGGTGATAGCGTTGAAGTAATGGTCTTGGAAATAGACGAAGAACGTCGTCGTATTTCTTTAGGTCTTAAACAATGCATCCCGAACCCATGGGAAGAGTTTGCTAAGAACTTCAATAAAGGCGATAAAGTCAGTGGTAAGATCAAGTCAATTACTGACTTTGGTATTTTCATTGGTCTTGATGGTGGTATTGATGGTCTTGTTCACTTATCTGATATTTCTTGGAATAGTGGTGAAGAAGCTGTTGGCGAATACAAGAAAGGTGATGAAATCACTGCTGTTGTATTACAAGTTGACCCAGAGCGTGAGCGTATCTCTTTAGGTGTTAAACAAGCTGAAGACGATCCATTCAATATGTATCTGACAAATAATAAAAAAGGTGCTATTGTTACTGGTAAGGTCATTGAAGTTGATGCCAAAGGTGCCAAGATAGAGTTAGTCGAGGGCGTTGAGGGATATCTGCGTGTAGCTGACATTTCTGTTGAGCGTATCGAAGATGCATCTAAAGTATTATCTGTTGGTGATAGCGTTGAAGCTAAGTTTGTTGGTGTTGATCGTAAGAATCGCACTATCAGCTTATCAGTTAAAGCGAAAGATCAGGCAGATGAACGCGAAGCAATGGATAACTTGAATCAACCTGAAGAATCAGGTATGAGTGCAATGGCTGCTGCGTTTAAAAACGCAAA
>JABSOJ010000726.1 GCA_013216005.1 Alteromonadaceae bacterium
GTTGGGATGATGACTATATGATGAAGGTACTTATGGTTGGGTTGACAATTGGTTAATTAAGACCCGTTTGCCCTGTTTAGCACAATGTCAGTAACGCGGTAAAAAAGCGACGCTTTTGATAACTCGCTAACGCCTCATTGCGCCTTAGATAGGCAAAATTTAGTTTGGTGGGTTTTTAATTTTTTAATATACATTTTCTTATCTGAACTAAGTTGAAATAGCCATTATCACGAAAGATTCCATTAAAAAACCAATGAACTTTAAGGTTAACAATTGTGCGCATTGCTGACATTAGCTGAGAGATTTTTTTCATATGTTTTTTACTGCTTATTTGGGCGTTGTAAAAAGCAAACCATCTTTGAAGATAAATTTGTTGCACGCATTCAACAGAAAAAACGAGATAAAAACACTATTTATTTAAAGCTCGTTAAAGGAAATCATTAAACGCTTGATATACTAAAATATAAAGGTAACCCTTATTTCTATTATAAAATAGTTATACGGTTAATTGCTTGTAGAACAAAAGCTTTTCCCGTTTAATAAGCTGTTATAAGTCTAAGTCACCCAAACCATTAGCACTATTGACCATAGTAGTTAATGTAAGATTGGAACCACAATCGCTCATATATTAAATAAGTTTCGATATAACTTTTAAATTCTTCATTTATTAGTATACAGTACAGGTATGCAAAGTTTTTGATAAAGTTGGTTTACTATGAGTTCAAGTGAAAATAAAGAATCTGGTGTTACTCAAATTCCAAAATTTAGAAGAAAAACAATAGATGGTATTCAAGTTCCTCCTACATATGATGAGTATAAAAGTTATGGTGATATGCCATATGAGTTTGTAAAAACAGTTAATGCTAAAAAGTTTGGTTTTAGTAGTAAAGGAATGTACTTACATTGGCATGATTTTCACCATAGATTCGACAAAGACTTCAAAAATAAAAAAGTATGGGCATGGAGGGCTTTAAAATATAATCGAACGCTAGATGAACATGATTCTTTAGTTTCAGAAGATGGCTCAAATTTTTTTTGGAGCCCTATAGCTTTAAACCATTATCCTCCGATGATTGAAAAAGCTTACCGATTCGAACATGTAGGGTTAACTGGAGATCAGAAAAGACACATGCTCGTTAAGAGCTTAATTATGGAGGAAGCGATTACAAGTGCACAACTTGAAGGGGCCGCTACGACAAGAGCTGTTGCAAAGGAAATGCTTTCTTCAGGTCGTGCGCCAATTGATGACTCCGAAAATATGATTTTGAGTAACTGGAACTTAATGAAATTTGCACTTGATAACCTCGATAGGAAATTAAGTATTGAATTGATCCAAGATTTTAATCATATTGCAACAGAAAAAGTTTGTGAGAATGAACATATTCCAGGTATGTTGAGAGATAAAAAAATTGATGTAGCAAAGAATAATGCTGAAGGAGAAGTAACTCATGCAGCCCCTGATGCTCAGGTGGTTGAAAAATTACTCCACGACCTTTGTAAGTATGCAAATACTAATCACGAGAATATGGATTATATTCATCCGGTATTCAAAGCAATAGTTATACATTTTATGATTGGCTATATTCATCCTTTTTTAGATGGAAATGGTAGAACTGCAAGAGCGCTTTTCTATTGGTATACGATTAAACATGGATATGAAGATTTTCAATATATATCTATTTCAGCACTTCTTAAAAAGAAAGCAAATGATTACGGGCGTGGATATATAAAAACAGAAACAGATGAACTGTGAGCTTACGAGAACATAGCGCAACTTTATAAATTCGATCTGATTAAATCATTGCAACCAATTACTAAGGATGCAATATGTCAAATCAAGATCAACTATCAGTCGTCGTTACCGCCTTTGAAC
>JABSOJ010000727.1 GCA_013216005.1 Alteromonadaceae bacterium
CAGTCAGTAGTCGTGATGATCTCTACTGGCATGATACAAGTACTTTTTGCAATAGTAGAAATGGTCAATAAGGCTTCCTATAAGGAGCAATTTAACGTGATTTCTCAGCATTGGTATGAAACTGCAAGCTTTATCCTGTCACACCTCTCGATGGCAGAAGGTGATAAGCAAGACAATGAACTATTTATTTCTCAGGATGTCATGCGGATGTATTTATTGGCAAAAAATAACCCACTAGAAAATCTAGTTATCCAGGAAGCTTCAATATGTTGAGATTGATTGTGAATAAAGATGATAAAGCGCTGGCAGAACAAATTCTTGCGGGGACCAAGCATATTAACAATTTTAAGAAAAATGAATTCTCTCAATTTCAAAATATTGTAGTAAATCTCCCCTTGGAGTATAGCAGTACCCTCTCTAGAAAGGCCGTTACCCCTTTAGTGCCCGCATATCAAATTGATGAAAATGAACCTTATTGGTTTGATGAAGGGACTGAGTTTTCATCAGATATTTGGAAAATAAAACTAAGCTCATGGAAGAAAACCGTTAATTTCAATCTTGTACTAAATGATGGAAAAAGATTAACGCATTCAAAGCACCGCCCATTGCTCAATAGCTTAAAAAAGTGGCTCGTTATTCAAGGAAATCCATACTATAACGGCGGTCGAATACTTAAACCTGAGTCGATCAAGAATAATCTGATAAGAACTATGCATTTAATTGATGTGCTTTTATTAAACTCAGATAGCATTGATCTTGCAGGACGCCATATGGCGGCAGTAGATTGTGATTTGATCATGGATATTATGGTTAACTTATCAGCGGGTGTAACGAATGGCCTCTATAGTTTCAAGGATTATCTAACGAAATTCTTAATAAATACTATCTCCACCGTTTCAGACGATGATGCGAAATTATTTATAGAACTGAACCCCTATGTAGGCAAACCTTTATTGCCTGACGAAGTAGATTTGGCATTAGATCAGAAACAACGCGTAAAAGCCTGTTGTTTCCTGTATCGACAGGGAACTTATTCAAAAAGTAGAGGGAAATTCAATTGGTTACCAAATGGTCGGTACTTCATGTCGCATTTCTATAAGAATACGCTTATGGGCGATTCACTAAAAATAAAGGCTATTAACATGCTGCGTATAAAGGATGTTGTTAGAAATACAGAATATCCTTCAGTTCCGGTATCTGATATAGAAAGTGAAGGAATGTCGAATAAGGCCATTTATCCGTATCTTGCCAGCTTTAAAACGCTAGCAGTGGTTAGTGGTGAAGGGTTTAGTGATAGCGTTATTGAGGGGGTAGAAGATCTCAACATTAAACGAATATCTGAGCATACAATTATAAGATCTTTAGGTCGCTATACCACTTTACCGGCATCAATTGTGTTTACTGCCATTAAGGATGCATTCGAATTTACCTTGAATTACATGGATGATATTTTACATGCTACTTACAATGTATTTTCAAATAAACCAGTTCTGGAAGATGCTGAAGTGGGGAATTATTTATCCATCTATAAAGAAAATGACTTTCTTAAATACATACCTGATTCATTAAAAAGGCTAGGTGTAAAAAAATGGTCGGTACTTGACTCAGAAAAAGACTGTTTCAACCAACGAAGAAAGAATGTAGGTTTCTGCAATATATTTGATGTTTTGATTGGTTGTATTCAAATAATTATTGGAGCAACTATGGCTCGAAGACAAGGAGAGATTATTGAACTGGATCCTATTGATTGCTTATTACCAAAGGGAATAGATCCTAATGTAAATTCTTCGAGAGCTATTAATTTTGAGCTTATTTTTGATAACCGGAAATCAGGCTCTGGTGGACAAAATCCAATGCGTGAGACATTAGCCA
>JABSOJ010000071.1 GCA_013216005.1 Alteromonadaceae bacterium
TGCCGGTACAATGTTATTAGTTACACGCTTTGGACAAAACCATATTCGCGAAATAGAGCTAACCCGTAATCGCTTTGAACAAAATGGCGTTGACGTAAAAGGGGTTGTATTTAACGGTGTAGTGAGAACAGCCAGTAATGCTTACGGTTATTATAATTACGAATATAAATCGGATAAGTAATGCAAGAAATAGCCATTCAGAATTTAGTTAATTTAGCCAAAAAGCATCCAGATATTGAAGTGTTGTGGCTATATGGTTCACGAGCAAGAAATACAGCAACTGAAACTAGCGACTATGACTTGGCTGTTGCTTTTGAAACTTATATTGAAGATCCGCTGGAACGTAGGTTAAGACCTGAACTATTAGCTTTAGAGTGGCATAAAACGCTTGGGATTAAACTCTCTATTCTTGATATAAATCAGGCAACAATACAATTGGCTTATACCGTAGTACTAGATAATACCTATCTTTATAGCGGTAATGACTATAGACGATTAGTTGAAGAGCAACGAATAATGTCTAAATGGGAGATCGATCACCTTTATCATAGGAAACATTATGGTTGAAACTTATGTAGATGCAATTCAACAACATGTAAATGAGTGTGTTGAAGATTTAGATTCAATTCATCTTTTGTTAAAATAGCGCACTTGGACAAGAGTTGAACGAAAAGGTGCAGAGCGATTAATACAAATACTAGTAGAGTCATGCATTGGAATAGCGAAGCATTGGCTAAAACAACAAAATAAAGTAATGCCGAGTGATGCGTATTCAGTGTTTGAAAAATTAACTGAATTACAGTTGATTTCACCAGACGACATTAAAGAATGGCAACGAATAATCGGCATGAGAAATGCGATAGTTCATGATTACTTGAATTTAGATGAAAAAGTAATAAAAGCGATTGTTGTTAATCAAATGTATTTGACTTTGAAAAAATTTGCCTTAAATACTAGTGAAAAATTAAAAAGTAATGAACAAGGCAAGTCGTAAACCGATGCCAATTAATAAGCTAAAATATAAATAGATATAAGATAGGAAGTATACGTGGATTTTACACATGAAAAAGTAAACATAGGTATCATTGGCCTAGGTTATGTTGGCTTGCCTTTAGCCGTAGAATTTGGTAAAAAATTCAAGACCATGGGTTTTGATATTAATCAAGGGCGTATCGCACAACTGCGTGATGGCCATGATGCTACGCTTGAGTGTTCTTCTGATGAATTAAAAGATGCTTCAAACTTAAGTTATAGCGCCTCAACTGAAGATTTAAAGGACTGTAACGTGTATATAGTTACTGTGCCTACGCCAATCGATGAACATAAACAGCCTGATTTAACGCCATTAATTAAAGCAAGTGAAATGCTGGGTACTGTAATTGGTAAAGGCGATATTGTTATCTATGAATCTACAGTTTACCCAGGTGCTACAGAAGAAGCATGTATTCCTGTGTTAGCTCGCGTTTCTGGCTTAATGTTTAATCAAGATTTTTACGCAGGTTATTCTCCAGAGCGTATTAATCCTGGAGATAAGGAACATCGAGTAACTAATATTTTAAAAGTTACCTCTGGCTCAACTCCTGAAATTGCTGAATTCGTTGATCAACTATATAAGTCAATTATTATTGCAGGTACGTATAAAGCAAGTTCAATAAAAGTAGCTGAAGCAGCCAAAGTTATTGAGAATACTCAACGTGATGTAAACATTGCTTTGATCAATGAACTTTCTATTATTTTCAATAAATTAAATATTGATACACTCGAAGTATTAGAAGCAGCAGGCACTAAATGGAATTTTTTACCTTTTCGCCCTGGCCTAGTCGGCGGGCATTGCATAGGTGTAGACCCATACTACTTAACCCATAAAGCGCAATCTGTTGGTTATCACCCTGAAATGATCTTAGCAGGTCGTAGACTGAATGATGGTATGGGGGCTTATGTAGTTTCACAATTAGTTAAACAAATGCTTAAAAACCGTATTCATGTAGAGGGGGCAAATGTCCTGATAATGGGATTGACTTTTAAAGAAAATTGTCCTGATTTACGTAATACTAAAGTTATTGATATTGTAAAAGAATTAAAAGAATACAATGTCGATGCTGATATTACTGATCCTTGGTGTTCAAGCGAAGCAGCTGAGCGCGAGTATGGTTTAACTCTTACGGAAGTACCTGAACAAGGTAAATACGACGCTATCATTCTGGCGGTAGCCCATGATGACTTTAAAGACTTAGGTGTTGAAAATATACGTAAATTAGGTAAAGAATCCCACGTACTTTATGACTTAAAGTACCTTTTATCTAAAGATGAAGTTGATATGCGATTGTAACCGAAACCTGTTAATCCCTGGTAGGAGAGTAGCTCCTAATTTGATATAGAAACGAAAAATTGGCTATCTAAAAAATGATTAAATATGATGAAATAAAAAAACAATTATTACAAACACCTAAAATTTGGTTAGTCACAGGTGTAGCAGGGTTTATTGGTTCAAACTTACTTGAAACTCTACTTTTATTAAATCAAAAAGTAGTAGGTTTAGATAACTTTGCTACAGGGCATCAACACAATTTAGACGAAGTACAAGAACTAGTTTCTAAAGAGCAATGGCAAAACTTTAGTTTTATTGAAGGTGATATTCAAGATTACGACATGTGCCAAAAGGCAGTTTTAGGTATTGACTATGTTTTGCATCAAGCGGCTCTAGGATCTGTGCCACGTTCTATTGCTGATCCTATTATGACAAACGCTGCCAATATCACTGGTTTTTTAAATATGCTTACTGCGGCCAAAGAAGAAAATGTTTCAAGTTTCACTTATGCTGCGTCAAGCTCAACCTATGGTGATCATCCTGCATTACCAAAAGTGGAAGAAAATATTGGTAACCCTCTTTCTCCTTATGCAGTTACAAAATATGTAAATGAGCTATATGCCAGTGTTTTTGCAAAAACATATGGTTTTAAAGCAATCGGCCTTCGTTATTTTAATGTATTTGGTAAACGGCAAGATCCTAATGGCGCTTACGCTGCTGTTATTCCTAAATGGACAGCTACTATGATAAATAATGAAGAACTATTTATTAACGGTGATGGTGAAACAAGTCGAGATTTTTGTTTTATAGAAAATACAGTACAAATGAATATTTTGGCTGCAACTTCATCTGAAGATGCCAAAGATCAAGTTTATAATGTTGCTGTGGGTGATAGGACTACATTGAATGATTTATTTAGTGCGATAAAAGAAGCACTAATTCAAAATGAAGTTAATGTCGAAATAAAACCAACGTACAGAGATTTCAGAGCTGGAGATGTTCGTCATTCTCAAGCTGATATTTCAAAAGCCAAAAACGGACTTGGTTATACACCTGAATTCAAGATATCTGAAGGTATAGATAAAGCGATGCCTTGGTTTGTGGGGTATTTAATCTAGGAATGAAATTTTTATATTATAAGCATGTATACCTCTTGTTGGCAATTACAGGAGTGGCTTCATTTGTTTCTTTTACTAGTAACTTTATTATTTCACATTATATCGGAGTAGTTGATTTTTCGAATTTTGCATTTGGTATGACTATAATTTCTCTTATTTGTTCTATTTCATTAATTGGGTTACCTCAGTATCTTGTAAGAACAAAGATTTTAGATAATGAAAATGAGTCCATATTTTTTAGAGGTGTAATTACTTCATTTATAATATTTATTGTCTTAGTGATAAGCTTAAATCTTATTTTTGAGTTAGATATATTGTATTTTATTCTTTTTGGGTTAGTGATGTTATTGTCGGTAATTAGTTCGGCATTTTACCAATCTAAAAGTCAATTTTATAAAATGTCTTTTTTTGGAGCCGGGAAAGATTTCGCTAGATTATTATTTACTATACTTGTGGTTTTGAATTTAGATTTTATTGATTTTAAGCTAAGCATTATTTTCGGGAGCCTGTTAGTCTTTGTTATATTATATTTTATGTTTGAAGCTGAATTTACGGATAAAGAAATAGCTTTAATAAAATTGGAGGAGTTTAAAAAAACATTTCCTTTCTTTGTTTCAGGAGTTGCTTACACGATATATTATCAATCTGACATAATTCTTATTAGCTATAATGGTTATATTGAGGAATTGTCTAGTTATTCTTTAGCCATCTCTACATGTACTGCATGTATAGTAATTCCTTCTGCTTTTTACAATCGATATTTGTCTACAGTTTTTTATAAGGCATATAAGGTAAAATCATCCAGTGGCATTATCATTTTAAAAAAACATACTCGATATGTTTTTTTGGTAGTTCTAATTTTAGCTTGGTTTTATGGATCATATGGTAAAGTTCTATTGGACTTAATTATTGATGAAAAATATGAATATTACTATGAGTACCTCAATATTTTGATTTTATCTGTTTATATTAGGCTATTATGTATGCCAATTAGTCTGTTATTTAATCTTGAGCAGGGCATCAAGTATCAAAGTAATATTCAAGTTGTAGCTGCTATCTTTAATCTAATATTGAATTATTTGTTTATTCCAGTCTGGGGAGTTGTGGCCGCTGCATACTCAACTGTAGCAACAGAGTTTTTAGTATTATTTGGCCTTTTTTGCCGTTATAAATTAAGGAAAGTGTTTTGATAATATTAAGTGGTTATTATGGTTTTAATAATATCCATGAGGTTAACTGCGTGGATGAAGATGTTCGGGAACAGTATGTTCAAGATTTTATGGCCAATATTGAATTAGTCAAGTTTAATTTAAAGGAGTTACTTTGAGTTTATCAATAGTTACGCCCACATTTAATCGCATAAATGTTTTAGTAAACTCAATATCAAGTTCACTGAGTTTGATTGAAGCAGGCCATGCAAAAGAGCTGATAGTAGTGGATGATTGTTCAAGTGATGGGACGGTGCCATTCCTTTTTGCTACATATAATAAAGAAATTAAAGCTGGTGTTATAAAAGTTATAGTACTTAATGAAAACGTTGGAGTGACTGGTGCCAAAAACAAAGGTGCACAAGCGGCTAGTTCAGAATGGATTGCATTTATGGATTCTGATGATACATTTGATTTTAAAAACGCTGAACTCATGATTAAAGAGTTAGAGAGATTGGAATCTTATGGTTTGGTCTTTTTTCGATGTAGAGATAATATTTCTTTAACTATAATCGGAGGTGGTGTTTTTCCTAGGGAGTTGGAATTTAAAAGCTTTATTAATGATGGTTTACCTGGCGAATGTTTACCTATTATTAAGAGGAAATATATTACTAGATTACCATACTACGAACAGTTAAGAGGCTGTGAGTCTCTCACTTATTTTGATATGTTAGCTAATGGAGTCCTTGGTTTTTTAAGTGACGTTGTCGTGAGAAATTATAGTCTAGAAGGTGAGGATAGATTAAGTACAAAAGGTAATATATTAAAAAGAGCGGATAAATTATATTTTTATAACTTGAAAAAGCTGAAATATTTTAAACTTCTTTCAATGAAAAATAAGGGAAAATTGTTGCTTCGATTATTATATTATAAGATTCACTCCCTCAATTCTAAATAACTTACTTATAAAATAAATGTAATGAAAAAAATCATTTTGCCAGACAAATTAATTTTAAATATGTTAATTGTTTCTGTTTTTGCAATAACTCTTCAAAGTTTCTATTTTCCAGGTTTAGGGGCTATAGTTACCTACCTTGGGGCTGTTTTGATAGTAGTTATTTCGATTTTTACTAAAAAAATAAGCCTAGATATATTTAAGTCTATGGTTCCTTTATTTTTAATATTAATGGTATATTATTTAGTTTTAATATTCAAAGGGGGAGGGAGTAGTTCTGAATTTAATAGCTTGCTTTCTATATCTGCAATGCTATTACTTATTCCTTTTTATCCTTTAGTTTTAAGGAAACACTTATTGACTGTTTTAGCCTCAGTGATACTAATTCACTCATTAATTATCATTTTTCAGATGTTTTTTTGGGTGTTAACGCGAGAGTATATAGATTTTTTGCAAATAGCAGTAGGAGAGAGTAGTCGTGTTATGAGCAGTAAGGGACTCACTTTATTCAACATGCGAGTACCTAGGTTTGCAGGTCTATTTAATGAACCAGGAACTTATAGTGTTATAATTATGTCTTTAACTCTTGTTTATTATTCTGTATTGAAAAAAATAAATTTAACTGTTGTCATGGCGTCGTTGACTAGCCTATTCACACTTTCAATGTTTGGTATTGTTTTGGTTGCATCTTTATTTCTTGTACATATTATTCGTAGTAAAAAGCTAAATGTATTTTTCCTTATATTTTTATCTATACTTTTTGCGAGTTTATACTACGTTGGTTTTTTAGAAACAATATTAAATCGGTTTTCTGAAAGCTCAAATTATGGCGGAATAAGTTTTAGAGAAATGATGTTGAGATTTTATTTCAACAATGCTGAATATATAATTTTCGGTATTCCTATGGGCGATTATCCGGACTATTTTGTTGCAAATGATGTAGGG
Source organism: Alteromonadaceae bacterium (assembly GCA_013216005.1). Taxonomy (GTDB): domain Bacteria; phylum Pseudomonadota; class Gammaproteobacteria; order Enterobacterales; family Alteromonadaceae; genus JABSOI01. Next base: position 6,475 of record JABSOJ010000071.1, read on the forward strand.
TTATGGTTTGCATTCCTAGTTGCATTTGGTCTAATTGGATTTGGAATTGTTATTTTAATGATTGGTCAAGTTTATTACAAAAAGTCACTATTTGAAGTGGTTATTTTTATTTTATTATTGTTTACTAAATTAAAATTTACCTATCCACTTTTTTGGTTTTTATATGCCTTACTTTTATTCAAAGATCATGGTGAAAAAGATGGCAGCGAACGGTTCCCAAAAGAAATGAGTGTTTAATAACATGGCGAAAAGAATAATACATGTAATCACCAGTTTTCATGAAATTGGTGGAGCAGAACAAACGTTAATTAAAATCATAAATGCATCCAAGAGTGGAACTGAGCACACGGTAGTTGCATTAATGCTAACTTCTGAGTTGATGAAAAATCAAATCCACAAAGATGTTAAGTTTTATTCGCTAAATGCAAAAAGTGCAGCGGGTTTACTAATTTCGGTTTTTAAACTCAGAAAAATATTAAAGTCATTTAGGTTTGATGTTATCTATTCATGGATGTATCACGCGAACGTTATTGCGGCATTAGCTAAGGTCTTTGTGTTAAGAAAAGTACCCCTTATTTGGGGGGTTAGAAATTCATTAGATGTTTTAAAGGGCGAGAGTGTTAGTGCCAAAATAGCTGTTTATGTGGGAAAAATGATGAGTTTCATTCCTGATAAAGTTGTGTATTGCGCCAATAGAGCGATGACGGAGCATGTTGAGTTTGGTTATAGTACTAAAAATAAAAGTATATATATACCAAATGGTTATGATCTTGAAGATTATCAAAAGCGTTTATTTCAAAAGGAACAATTTGTATTAGGTGCCGCGGGTCGTTTTCATGATGCAAAAGACTATATGACTTTATTTAAAGCGGTAGCTCCGATATTAAATAAATATGAAAAGATACAGTTGAAAATTGCTGGCCGTGATGTTGAAAACTCTAATGTTTTAATTAAAAGTTACATTAGAGAATGTAATATAAGACCATCTCAAATTCAGCTTCTTGGTCAATTAAATGATATGCCGACTTTTTATCGTTCTGTAGATTTTTTTATTTTGAGCTCAAGAGTTGAAGGGTTTCCTAATGTTTTGGCCGAAGCCACTGGTTATGGCTGTGTAACCTTTTCAACGGATGTTGGTGATGCTGGTTTGATTATTAATGATGATGCACGCATTGTAAAAATAGGTGATGCGACAGCTTTAACAAAGTTACTTACTGTTTATTTAAATAAAACTCCTAACGAATTGAGCTCAATAGCAAATGTTGGAGCTAATCATATTCGTACTAATTATTCTATCGAATCAATATCTGAAAAATTATTATCATTAGGAAATGTTCAATAGTGTGCGGTATTTCTGGTTTTTATAATGTAGAGCATTCAAAGAAAGTTGCTATATCAGAGCTCAATAATATGCTTAATACAATTATTCATAGAGGCCCTGATGACAGTGGGATTTGGCATCAGCAAGGTTTAACTTTAGGGCACAGAAGGTTAGCTATACAAGATCTTAGTCAAGCTGGTCATCAACCTATGTCATGTCAGGCTGACAGATATACGTTAGTTTTCAATGGTGAAATATATAACTTTGAAGAGTTGCGCGCAGAACTTATAGGAGTTAAGTGGCGTGGTCATTCAGATACTGAAGTCATGTTAGCGGCTTTTAATCGTTGGGGCATTAAGAAATCTTTAACAAAATTTAATGGTATGTTTGCCTTTGCTGTTTGGGATAATGTTGAACAAAAATTGATATTGGCTAGAGATAGGTTTGGTGAAAAGCCTTTGTACTATTTATACGATGGCAGGCAGTTTGTTTTTGCTTCTGAGCTGAGAGCCATCGAAGCTTTGAGCAGCGTGAAGCTATCTATAAATCGTGGTGCTTTGCAACGGCAGCTTGAATGCTCCTATATTCCTGCTCCCCTGAGTATTTACAATGAGGTTAATAAGTTAGCTCCGGGAACATATATTACTTTCAGGCCAGACAAAGGAATAAAGTTAGAAACTTATTGGGCGCTCGCAGAAATGGTTTCAGCAGCTAAGTCTAATATGATTATTGATGAGCGTGAGGCTGTTTATCAATTGGAAGCTGCTTTAAAAAAAGCAGTAAAATTAAGGATGGCATCTGATGTTCCTTTGGGGGCATTCTTATCTGGAGGTGTTGACTCCAGTTTGGTTGTTGCTTTGATGCAGGCCCAAAGCTCCAAACCTATTAATACTTTTTCAATCGGCTTTGATGTTCCAGGCTATAATGAAGCAGAGTATGCTAAAGAAGTTGCTGATTATTTAGGAACTAATCACCATGAGCAGTATTTAACACCTCAACAGGCATTAGACATTGTGCCAAAAATAGGCGGTATGTTTGATGAGCCATTTTCTGATGCTTCACAAATACCTACCTATTTAGTTAGTGCTATGGCCAAAGAAAAAGTGACGGTTTGTTTGAGTGGTGATGGAGGTGATGAGCTATTTTCTGGGTATAAAAGATATATAGCAACACCTGATATTTGGAATAAAATTAGTAAATTTCCTTGTCGTTCTGTATTTTCTCGGTTAATAAGTAAAACGCCTGTAAGTGTTTTGGAAAAGCTTTTTTTCTTTTTAAAGCCCTTTACTGTCAAATATGGCAGAGCTGGTGTATTAGGTCCTAAAGTAAAAACGTTTGGGCACTGGATTAAAGCCCAGAGTATTGATGAACTCTATATTTTAAGTATGATGCATTGGAAAAATGCTTCTGAGGTCGTTATTGGTGGGCAATTACAGTCTATTTGGAGCCCTCAAGGTGACAGTATTGAAAATGTAGTTGAAAAAATGATGTATCAAGACTCTATTGCTTACTTACCGGGTGATATTTTAACAAAAGTTGACCGAACAGGAATGGCCGTAAGTTTAGAAGGGCGTATCCCTCTACTTGATCATAATGTAGCTGAGTTAGCTTGGCGTCTCCCTATTAATATGAAACAAAGGGGAGATTGCGGTAAGTGGGCTTTAAAGCAAGTTTTATATAAATATTTACCTCAAAAGATGATGGAAAGGCCTAAAATGGGATTTGGAGTACCAATTCATTTATGGCTTAAAAAAGAATTAAAAGATTGGGCTGGTGATTTATTGTCTCATCAGCGTTTGAAAGAGCAAGGATTATTTAATCCTGATTTTGTAGCAAATTCATTTGCGAAGCATATTTCCGGTGAAGAAAATAATTCCGCTGCTTTGTGGGATGTCTTGATGACTCAGTCTTGGTTAGAGGCTGATAAACGTCGTTTAACTAGATTAGTATGATGAAGATTATTATTATTGGGGCTTTGCCATCTTCTCTAATTAATTTCAGAGGTAAGTTACTTGAAACCTTTGTTAGTGAAGATGTGGAGTTTGTGGCAATGGCCTCAAATGCTACTAAAAAAGAAATTGAGCAAATTGAAAGTTTGGGTGTGAGATATATTGATTACCCAGTACAGCGAAATGGTTTGAATCCAGTTAATGATTTTAAAACATTTAAAGCTTTGAGAAGGGTTTTTAAGCAAGAAAAACCTGATGTAATACTTTCATATACCATAAAACCTGTTATTTGGGGGGGGATTGCGGCTCGGTTTTCATGTAAAGCCAATTTCTTTGGTTTAATTACAGGTTTAGGTTTTGCTTTTCAAAAAGGTGGGTTAAAACGGAATTTACTGACTTATTTAGTAAAAGGTTTATATCGATTTGCATTGGCATCGAGTGAAGGAGTTATTTTTCAAAATCCAGATAATTTAAACGTATTTGTCGAAAATAAGATAATACCGAAGAAAAAAACTGCTTTAGTTAATGGTTCTGGTGTTGATTTAAGTCATTTTAAACAAGTCGCCCTTCCTGTAAAGCCTATATTTCTTTTAGTGGCTCGTCTATTGGGCGAAAAAGGGATCAGGGAATATGCTGATGCAGCAAGGGTAGTAAAAGAAAAATATCCTGAAGCTGTTTTTCAGTTAGTAGGTCCTGAAGATTCAAGTCCTGATGGGATAAGGCTTGATGAGGTTAATGAATGGAAAAAGAATGGTTTTATTGATTATTTAGGTGCAACTTCGGATGTTCGTCCATATTTTGCTAATTGCAGTGTTTTTGTTTTACCTTCTTATCATGAAGGAATGCCGAGAACCGTGCTTGAAGCTATGGCCACGGGGCGGCCTATTTTAACGACTAATGTGGCAGGATGTAGGGAAACGGTTATTAATGGTCAAAATGGCTATTTGGTAGCAAAACAAAATGTTGAGCAATTAGCAGAAAGAATGATTTGGTTTATTGAAAACCAACATAAGTGGCAAGCAATGGCTGATAAAAGTCGACAAATGGCGATTGAACGCTTTGATGTTCACAAAGTGAATGAACAATTGTTAAAAATAATGGGAATAAAAAAGTGAGTATAATGTTTAAACGTTTATTTGATATTTTTGCTTCTTTATTTGCTTTGATTGTTTTATCCCCCTTAATTTTCATAGTCAGTCGAAAAATAGCAAAAAACTTAGGTAAGCCTGTTTTATTTAGACAGAAGCGTCCAGGGTTAAATGGCAATATTTTTGAAATGATAAAATTCCGTTCGATGCTTGATGCCGTTGATGAAAATGGTAAATCTTTACCTGATTCAGAGAGGTTGACCCCCTTTGGCCAAAAATTACGTAGCTCAAGTTTAGATGAGCTTCCTGGGCTTTGGAATGTACTGAAAGGTGACATGAGTTTAGTTGGTCCAAGGCCTCTATTGGTTGAGTATTTACCTTTATATTCCAAAGAACAGGCAAAACGACATAATGTACGCCCTGGTATTACTGGTTGGGCACAAATAAATGGTCGTAATGCAATTAGTTGGGAAGAGAAATTCAAATTAGATGTTTGGTATGTAGAAAATCAAAGTTTTTGGCTTGATTTTAAAATTCTTTTATTAACAGTTAAAAAAGTTTTTATTAAAGAGGGAATTTCTGCCGACGGTGAAGTAACTATGAGCAAATTTACTGGTTCGGGTGTTAAGGGGCATAAAAATTAATGAAGAATTTGGCAATTCTTGGTGCTGGTGGTCATGGCAAGGTTGCGGCAGATACAGCTGAACAATTAGGATGGACTATTCATTTTTTTGATGGCGCGTATCCTGAAGTAAAAACATGTGGTGTTTGGAATGTTGTTGGTAATTACAATTGTTTGATTGATCATGCCAGTAAATATGACGCTGTCTTTGTTGCGATTGGTGATAATAAAGTTAGAGAGATAAAGCTGGTTCAATTAAAAAATCTGGGTTTTAAAATTACTTCTTTAATTTCTCCTAATGCTATTATTAGTGAACATTCAGAGATTGGAAGTGGTGTTTTAATAGTTGCTAATTCCTGCATTAATATTGGTTCCATTATTGGTGATGGGGCCATAATAAATACGGGAGCTAATATTGATCACGATAATTATATTGGTGCGTTTACACATGTATCACCTGGAGTCAATTTGGCTGGAGGAGTAAAAATAGGTGAGCGATGTTGGATTGGTATAGGTTCCTCTGTTATCCAACAATTAACTATTGCAGATAATGTTATTGTTGGAGCGGGAGCTGTAATCATTAATGATATACCTGCTAATGTAACTGTAGTAGGTTGTCCTGCTAAAGTTGTTCATAAAATTTAGCTCAATTTTCTAAACTCTATTCGATTGAAAATGTGAACCTTTTTATTGTTTATTCACATCTTAAATTTATAACAGAGAATTTGCTTAATAATTAGTTGTTAAATCTACTAGGTTTTATATGTTAAACACAAAATTTTCTCCATGGCCTTCCTTTACTCAGGAAGAATCAACAGCTGTTTCGAAAGTACTATTATCCAATAAAGTTAATTATTGGACCGGACAAGAAGGTCGTTTATTTGAGACAGAATTTGCAGATTTCTCTGATTGTAAATATGCGATAGCGGTAGCTAATGGGACATTGGCGTTAGATCTAGCGCTGAAAGGGTTAGATATTGGTGTAGATGATGAAGTCATTGTAACTTCTCGTACATTTTTAGCTTCCGCCAGTTCAATTGTTACTTGTGGCGCCAAACCTGTTTTTGCTGATGTTGATCCAAATAGCCAAAATATTACAGCTAAAACCATTGAAGCAGCATTAACAAAAAATACCAAAGCGATAATTTGTGTTCATTTGGCTGGCATGCCTTGTGAAATGGATGAAATCATGGCTTTAGCAAATGAGCAAGGCATTAAAGTCATTGAAGATTGCGCACAAGCTCACGGCGCAAAATATAAAGGCAAATCTGTAGGTTCTTTCGGGCACGTAAGTGCGTGGTCTTTTTGCCAAGATAAAATTATGACGACAGGTGGTGAAGGCGGCATGGTTACCACCAATGATGAAACGTTATGGAAGAAAATGTGGGCCTATAAAGATCATGGTAAATCTTGGGATGCTATTTATAACAAAGAGCACCCTCCAGGATTTAGATGGTTACATGAAAGTTTTGGTACTAATTGGCGTTTAACTGAAATGCAATCGGCAATTGGTCGTATTCAGTTAAAACGAATGAAAGATTGGACAGAAAATAGAAATGCGAATGCAGTTTTAATTGAACAAACATTATCTAAGTATGATTGTATTCGACTCATTGAAGTTCCAGAATATATTGAACATGCCCAATATAAATATTACGCATTTATTAAGCTTGAAAAACTATCAAATAATTGGACAAGAGATCGAGTTGTTGAAGAAATAAATACAAATGGGGTGCCCTGTTTTCAAGGTACGTGTTCAGAGGTTTATTTGGAAAAGGCGTTTGATAGTACTGATTTTAGGCCAACTAAACGTTTACCTGTAGCTAAAGAATTAGGTGAAACAAGTTTAATGTTCTTGGTTCATCCAACACTTACTTTGGCAGAAATGAAAACAACTTGTGATGTTATCAATATTGTATTGAGTAAAGCTTGTAAGAAAGTATCTTTATGATTATTAAGAATAGGTAAAGTTTGTAGAAAATCCCCAATGAGATTGTCTGTACCGGCTTTGTTAGTTAATTTGCACAAGGTCGTAGCGGTTACTTATAAATTGCACATTATTCTGCCACTTCCCTAAAATTAACATGACTGAAGCAGAATATTTAAACTTTGAATCAACAGCCGAGAATAAACATCAGTTTATTGTCGGCAAAGTTTATGCAATGGCAGAGGCTTCTGTAAGCCATAATAGAATCGCAGGAAATATATTCTCAGAATTTAAAGTCGCTTTTAAAGGGCAACCTTGTGAATCCTTCATTTCTGATATGAAAGTTAAAGCATTAGGTGATTATTATTATCCTGACGTTATGGTGGTTTGTGATGATCATAAAGATGATTCTGATTATGTTAAACATCACCGAAATTAATAGTTGAAGTTTTATCTCGGTCTACTCGTGTATTTGATCATTCAATAAAACAAGCTAAATATCTTAAAATTCCTTCACTTGAATATTACGTATTAATTGAACAAGATTTGTGTGAAATTTCTGTATTAAGTCGCGCCGCAGGGTTTATTCCTCAATATTATTATTTAGGTGATGATATAGAGTTTCCAATTCATGATGTTGTTATTTCGGTTAATGATATTTATGAGCGTATTGAAATTGAGGACAAAAAATTATATTTACAGTCTTTGTTGGTTGGTGATAATGAATAGTTAAGCTCTTTATCTATCGATCATTCATGAAAAGGTATTTTTTAATAAAGTGACGCTTTTATAAAAGCCATGTGCTCTACTCCATCTTCAATAACTTGGCATAATAAAGAGGAACAACAACGTTTGTATCATCTGTTCCCCCAACAGAGCCTATTAATTTTATTGTTTTGTGTGGAACATATCTTTCCTTATAAGAGGTCAGGCTTTTAGCTTTGGTATTAGTCCCAGCTTTAACTTCAACAGGAATTATTCCTTCGATAGTTTCTAATAAAAATTCAATTTCGGCGGTATTAACCGACCAACTGTAAGTTTCGTTATATCCATAAGACAGTAATTCATTCTGAATAAAGTTTTCAGCTATAACGCCTTTAAATAAAACATCGCCCATATTTAAAGCTGATTCATTTATGCCAAGTTCACAACATAATAAACCAATATCTAAATAGAAAAGTTTGAAAATGCTTTCACGTCTAATTGCTCTTAATGGCATTCTTGGTTTTTCGCTAATGGCATAGCATTTAGATACTAGGTGTGTCTTTTCAAGCCAATCAATTACGTTGGCAAAATCTTTATAAGAAGACTTTTTCTCGATGACTCCTTTGAATACAAAGCGTTTAGTATTGCCTTCGATGTTATTTTGAAGTTGGTTTACAGTGTTTTTGAATACTTGGTTAATATGTAATGCATTAACCTTTCCTGAATATTTTCCAAAATCACGTTCATAACCTTGCAAAATATCTTTTTGTATTTGCCTTACTTGGTTGCGACGTTGTACCGTAGTTTGTTCTTTTGAAGTAACCCAATTTTGAACTGCCTCAGGCATACCACCCACAAAGAAGTAATCAACAAGGATAGGCCATAATTGATCATGGACTATCATTCTCCTATCTGTTTTCATAAAGGCAGCATGTTGAGTTTTGCTTCCGGCTGCTAATAAAAACTCGGCACTGACCATATAGGCTAAATTAGGGTTACAGTTCAACAATGTTTTCTGTTAATTTACATGAGTTCAAACCT
>JABSOJ010000728.1 GCA_013216005.1 Alteromonadaceae bacterium
ACGTTTAGCTGAGAGAATTCATAAAAAGGTGACCAGGATCCTTAAGCATGATGGTGACGAACTAGAAATTTTAACTGGCTTGACTTCTTATATGCCAAAATTTAAAGACCTAATGGATTCGACTTCTGAAGCTGAAATGGATTTACTTTGCAGACGTTATTCTGGGTTTCACAAGTACGTACAAATATTAGAGAATTTAGCAGCAGGCATAAGCTCAGGAGATATACCTGTACCATAGGCAGCCATGTCAATCTGATGTATACCCTAACTTGATGTCAGATTTATACCCACTATTTGCCAATTTGGAGTTGTTTTTTATTTTATTGACACTAAAAAATGGAGGTTCTTAGACCCTAAATTGACACTTTATGGTTTAATTCTAAACAATACGGCAAACCCAAGAAAAACATCAATACTTAATCCTTTATTATCAAGTTATTATAGTGCATGTATTGTCGTTTTTTACCGCTTTTGCAGTTTGACCCTATTATTAACAAAAGATAACATTACCAATTAAGCTTAATCATCACAACAGGATGGTTTAACACTTTTAATTATAAATTATAACCAATTTGCTTGAATTTCGACCTTGCAATATAGTTTTTCAGTCAGTGGCCCTCATGCCCTTATAAGTAGTTCTAATTAATTTTGTTGTTATCACCTATGTTTGAGTAATCTTTTGCGCTGAAAGCGCCTTTATCTTAGCGTAGCGTTGTTTTTGTGTAGCGCTTTACAGGTATTAATTGATATTCAGTAATTAAAAAATAAAATAGGGGTGATGTTTCACTATAGCGGCAAATAAGAGTTTGGGCTTTAGCCCTTTCATTATAAGAGTGGCATGGATGCCACGATAAGGCCGCGAAGCGGGGCGACTATATGGATATAGGAGGGTAGGAGAGTTTTTTCTTCTCTAATTTGATCACAGAACTAGTTTTTAGTAATTATGAAATAATTAATAGTATTAGTTTAAAGGTTAAAAAAGACTAAGAAAGACTATAAAAGAAAAAGGAAGAGGGCTTTGCTGGTTTTATATTTAAGTGCTTGTTTTTGTTGTGTATTATTTGGTTGTGTAGCTCTGGAAACCTACCACTTATAAGCTCTGGAAACCTACCACCTTCGGCTCTGGAAACCTACCACCTTCGGCTCTGGAAACCTATCACCTTCGGCTCTGGAAACCTATCACCCTTTTTTTTTATCCACATTTGAGCTTTTATTTATCCACATTTATAACTTTTAGCTCTGGAAACCTACCACTTGTGGAGGTTTATATTTTGCTTACTAACCTAATTACGTTACAAAACTCTGGAAACCTACCACTTATAATGAGCATTTTTATTAAATCTTTGATTAAACTGCCTGATATAATACTATTGCTCTGGAAACCTACCACTTATAAGCTCTGGAAACCTACCACTTATTTTATAAAAAGCTCTTTTTTCCACAGGAATTGTGGATAACTATTGGTTTTTATAGCTCTGGAAACCTACCACTAAATACGTAACACATAACGTATATTTAACAACCAAAGCAGGACGTTTTTTTGAACTTCGTATCTTTAATATAAGTACAATTATGTAAATGTGGTTTCATATTTATATTTCTCTTTAGCTTTTTTTGATTTTTCCAGCTCTGAAAACCTACCACCTACAATTTATAGCTCTGTAAACCTACCACTTAGTTATTCAATTTCTAATAATTGTTGTTTAAGTCCATTACATTTATATAACTCAGATTTTCTGACCATAATTGAACGTTTCGCATGAAATCTTTTAACATCTTTTATTAGTTCATCGTGAGGAAATATTGTATATAAATAATCAACCACTTTACGAGAATCTAGATCAGATTTGATTGCTTTAATTACCACGTC
>JABSOJ010000729.1 GCA_013216005.1 Alteromonadaceae bacterium
TATACAGGCTATGGACTGTATCAACTTAAACATGATAATACACAAATATGAACTGTTACCCTGTTTGATTGGTGCCGAAAAAATGTAGTATTTATGTTTATGGTGAGGATAACACGACCTTTAATTTAGTAGAGCATCCGTTAAAAAGCTAGAAGATAAAAATTATTTTAATAAAAAATCGTTAATAGCGGTTTTTTATTGGCAATTTTTGAGTGTTATGGTGCCAGCATGTTTCACTAAACGGACCATTGTCTTAAAAGTTTTTTCGTGTGTTTTTTAATGACTAACTTTAGTCAAGTTGTTGATATGTATTAGTAACCTGGTGTTGTGTGCCTTTGAAGTATGGCGAATATTCAATGTTGTGGGTATCTAATGTTGCAGGTAAATAATGAGAAAAGAATTAAGATCAAAAATTATCGATGTTTGTAATAAAAAAATTGAAAGTAAAGGCGATAATGTAGGAGTTTCATTTTATGCATTTTTTGCTAATAAAAATGATAACCCTGAATTACTTATGGAAGCTGCAACTTGGTGGATACAAAGTCATAAATTAGATCACTTTGTTAAGGTTCATAAAATTAAAGAAATGGTTCTAAATGGGTTGTAGCGGCATATAATACCAATTAGCATAAATAATTGGTCATTTTTAGATGGTTTAAATATCCAATAAAGCTTCCGCGTTCTGCTAACTTCATGTCTATCACAAGACTAAAATATAGTAAGAAATGAAGTCGGGACGCGCAACAGTTGCTTGCGCTTATTTAGCCAACTATTACTTAGCTCCTTATTGGCTCGTTAGTGTGAACAAATGAAACTGGTATTAATGTTGATAATGTCTTTGTTATTTCAAGGATGCAGTGAGAAAGAGGAACAAATGCTATCAAATGGAAATGAAGTTATAAATTCTCTTCATAAACTTAAAGCACAGAAGAAATTTATTGAAGACTTAGTTCAACTATATCCGGGTTCTACTGATGAAATCACCAGAATTAAATCTGAGAAAATCATAAACAATTTTCTGGCTAAGCTCATTGATGCCTCTGGTAGCCAAATATCTGAAAGTGAATTTTGGGCTATATTAGAGGTTACAGCTAGGCTGTCGAAAACTCGTGCTTTTGGGGATATTCAATTTACCAGTTTTTGACTTTACAAAGTATGATGTTTACTATTTATTGGATTTACGTAATTGTGCTGAAATTTAATATTTAGTGGCAAAATGCTATTTTCATTAATATCTTGTTACATCTAACGGGATAAATAGCATATTATTCCGTCAATTTAGGATCTAAATGTAACAACAATAAAAATTCCAACAATATTAAAAAAGCCAAAAACATAAACGGTAAATTGGTTGAAAATGGTCATATTTCGACAGCCTAGGTTACAGCTATTCAACATTAGAGGTTGCAGCTATTCAACTTGCGGAAAGGGATTCACAAGAAATGGATCGCGGCTTAAGTTACATGGAAGAAGTCATGGATATATATGGTATCGAAAGTTCAGGTGGCAGATTAAATGAATGGCGGTATGGATTCGATCCAGCAAGTTCAACAAGCTAATAAATAGGGGTAAAAGCAGTGTTTTTAGTTTGTTTAATCTCTTCGGGTCAAATTCCTCGCCGCTTGCGGCGTAAAGTCTTTTGACCTTAAGACTATATACGATATCTTTCTTCGCGAAGCGAATTTGAGCCTAAGCGAAAACCCTTGGGGCGGGGTAGTTCATTACAGGGTCAGTTCACACATTACAAACAAAAGCCCTGCGGTAACGTAGGGGCTTTTATCTGATTATAACTCAAGTTTCGGAGTTCATTCTTAACAATTAAGAATGAACTTTCCCTTATTCTAAAGCTTCTTGCCGCAAT
>JABSOJ010000730.1 GCA_013216005.1 Alteromonadaceae bacterium
ATCTACTCATCCTTCTACTTTACAGCTTTACCCAAAACGCAGCAAGCTGCGGGGAATTAAACCCCAAGAGATTAAAACCAATTTGCCAAGCTCGATAATAAAAGTCAATGTACTCAGGTTTATCATCAAAAATGGGCTTAGGCAACTTATGCTTGTTCTGGGAAAAGCTTGGAATTGGTTGACCTGAATAATGTTTCTTTACATAGAACACACCTTGTTCAGCCAATGCATTGTCAGTCGGTGTACCGAGGTTTGATGTGTTTGGTTTAAATATGGCGGAATTTTCATTTTGCTGATAGTCAACACTACCATCGCCGTTAACGGTTTGTTGGTGTTCATTCAGCAATTGTTCATTCACCAATTGTTTATTGCTAATAGCTAAAAGGCCATGTTTATCTACAGCAGACATTTCACTAGGTGAGGATTTTGTAGATTCAATAGCTGCATGGCTAGCAAAGGCGAATAAACACCTGATAAGCAGGCAGGGCAGGGGGAATAGCGGTTGAACGAATAGGCTTATTTTAGTTTCAGTCTTATTTTTTGTGATCATGTTTAGTAACCAGGTTGCTTATTATCTTAATAGCCTAAACTATTTTTGTTAAACACTTCGCCTTTCAATTTACAATGAGAAATATTTGAACGTTCAAATATAGATAATACCTGTATTTGAACGATATTCTCTGATGAAAATTGCTGTCTCTAATTTGTCATTATTGTTTTATCTGTTCTTTTCTGTATTGGGTCGGAGTCATGCCAACAATTTTTTTAAAGAAGGTGTTAAAGGTTGCTTTGCTATTAAAGCCAGTCTGAGCCATTATTTCCAACATAGTGACTTTTGCATTTTCTTCTTTTGCTAGTAAAATCTTGATTCATCAATACGGTAAGTGTTAATAAACTCAAAGAAGTTTTTATCGAAATGCCGGTTAATGACTTGTGATAACTGCCGTGGCGGCATCAAAGTTTGTTTAGCAAGATTGTCTAAGGTTAACAGATGATTTAAATAGGGTTTATGCTCTTGCATGTAAAGGACTAACGCACTGATTTTGGAAGGCTCTATCAACTGTTTTTCTTGGTTAGTTAACGTTGAGCTGACAATACCATGAAAGAGGTTGGATACACCTAAACTAAAGAATATTAAAAAGCTGATTAAAAACATCACCATAAAATTAGAGAGTTGGCCAATTACATTGTAATTAATGGTAAAATGAAGGTCTATCGAGGTCATGTAGCCAAGAGTAACCAATACAGCTTGTACTCTAATGATTAAAAAAACAATAATAAGAATTTTAAGCCAAGTAAGATCGACTTCTTCGATATCGGCAAAGTTGTTTTTAATTTGTTTTTGGTAATGACGTAATTCAAACAAGCATAATAACCCGCAAAAAGTTCTAAAACATTCTCTGAACAAATTGATAAAGCGGGTATAAAATGGCTCTGATTCTAAATGGTAACCATTTAGAATGGCTATTTTTGTTTCGATATCAAGTATGTACCAGTTATTGGCTTCGTAAATAAGGTACAGCACAAAAGGTAATAGGTATAAACAGTCGCTTTTTTTAAAGCTAAAGTCTTTATAAATAAGTGAACGAACATAGAAAAGTAATAATATCGCTTCTAGCCAATAAGCGGAGCCAAAGACATAAAAAACATTAGGTGAAAAATTAATGGCAAATTGGCGAAATGCTTCACCAAAATTAATTAGCGTATCTAGCGGTATCGCAGCATAGGATATTAAAAATAAAGCCAGCAATACATTGCTTTGCTTTTTGCCTTTTTTAATAAGTAGTGTCTGAACGGAAATCCTGAAAGCCTTATTTTACGGGGTATTCAAGCAATATTGCAAAACGAAGATTTT
>JABSOJ010000731.1 GCA_013216005.1 Alteromonadaceae bacterium
TGGCTTAAAAATCATTGCCACCAATTACCAGAAATGATCGCGTTAATGCTGTTTGACATTGCAGTAAACCAAGGCGGAAGTTTTGCCCATAAAGCTTTACAACAAGCCTTGAATGTTAGCCAAGACGGTATAATTGGCAATAAAACCCTTGCCGCAGCTAATGCCGCACCTCGCCTGATATTGATCACAAAACTAACCCGCATACGCTGCCAGCGTTATAGCAACTTGGTACAAAAAGAGTTTAGCCAGGTGTTATTTATCGAAGGATGGATCAACCGCGCATTTGATATTTTAGTTGAGTGTCAATTAATCGCAGATCCTAGCCATGACTAAAGCAACTAAACGGGTTAAAGAAGGCCGTCGCGCCAGACTTAATGCTGAGGTTTATTCTCGCATTCAAAACTTACCCGTTCACTATTCCTGTGTGTATAAACAACCAGACCACGCAACGCAATACCTTCGTGGCTGGAAAAGCGTGAACCAAATTGATATTGATGCCGCTGTAAGCCTTATTGAAAGTACTTCTGTTACAACAACCAGACCATCCCTCAAAACCTTATTAAATAATTTAAAAGGAAACGTACCATGTCAATCATCGCCGCATTAGGCATTGCGGATGCCGTAGGCTTAACCGATTGGGTTAAAAGTAAACTCAGTAACAGCGACAGTAATTCGGCTAAAATCGCAGCTAAAGTGATGGATTTTGCCATGAGTAAAACGGGTGAATCCGATCCTGACAAAATTCAACAAAGGCTAAGCGCTGATCCAACCCTAGCCGCACAGCTAAAACAAACCTTGCTTGATAACGAACAAGAAATTGACATGGCACCTTATAAAGACCGACAAGATGCCAGAGCAATGCACAACAAGCACCCAGAACAGGCCGACAAAATCGCCGACAAAATCGCCGACAGGGTAATGACTCAAAACCTACCGTACATTTTTATTTTGCTGATTGTAAACGTACTAGCCGTTTACTTTTTAAAAGACCAAGGGGCAATTATCGCCACTATTTCAAACGTCTTGGGCATGACTATTAAATCACTTTTTGACGAGCGCATTTGTGTTACCGGCTTTTATTTTGGCTCAAGCATGGGAAGTAAAAATAAAGATGAAAAAGCCAATGATAAAGGAAGCCGAGCGTGATTGATTGTTTTTAATCAGCAGAACTTCTTTTTCTAAATATTCAACCTTTTCATGCTTGGCATAGGTTTTATGCAGCGCCCAGACAACCAGCCAAAAAATGAGATTGCACAGCACAATCACCAACGGATAATATTTCAACAACCAATTAATCACAGCTCTACCTTTTTGTTTTGTGTACGAAAAATAGCGACATCAATATCGACATGGTTAACGCTATTCCAACCACGAAGATATTGCGCCGCTTCGTCTGGGCGTTTATAAACGCAGGAAAAGTTAACGGGTAAATCTTGAAGACGAGAATAAACCTCAGCGCGAAGTCTGGCGCGACGGCCTGCTTTGACGCGCTCTATTGCTTTAGTCATGGCTTGCACCATGAGAATTATTATCGATAAAGAAAAGGCTTTGGCACTCAACTAAAATATCGAATGCGCGGTTGATCCAACCTTCGATAAACATCAATTGGCTATTGTCTTTTTGTACTAAATTGCTGTAACGCTGGCAGCGTATGCGGGTTAGTTTGGTGATCAACATTAGGCGAGGGGCTGTATTGGCTGCGGTAAGGGTTTTATTACCAATGATGCCGTCTTGGTTAACATTCAAAGCTTGTTGCAACGCTTTACGGGCAAAACTACCGCCTTGGTTTACTGCAATGTCAAACAGCATTAACGCGATCATTTCTGGTAATTGGTGGCAATGATTTTTAAGCCA
>JABSOJ010000732.1 GCA_013216005.1 Alteromonadaceae bacterium
TCAATGAAAGAACTATTAATGAAAGAAAAATATGAAAGAACAAAATAAAAGTTCGATAAGTAAAATATCAGATGCCAAAACAGAAAAAGATAAGCATGCTGACGACTTATTTTTAACAATAGATAACGGCACTCAGAGTATGCGCGCGTTACTTTTTGATCAAAAAGGTCAATTAGTCGCTAAAAGTAAAGTTGATCTTAATGCTTATTTTTCTGATTCACCGGGTTGGGCGGAACAGCATGCTGATTATTTCTGGCAAATGCTGGGTGAAGCTTGTCAGCAACTTTGGCAACAGGAATATGTGGTTCAACATAAGCTTAAAGAGAAAGTTGTTGCGGTTACGATCACCACGCAACGGGGTACAGTGGTTAATCTGGATGTTGATGGTAAAGCTTTACGACCTGCAATTTTATGGTTAGATCAACGTCTTGCCGATTTTAAAGAAAATGATCGGAAAATACTGCCATGGTACTGGCGATTATTATTCAAATGCATTCGACAAACAGAAGTGATTGAATATTTTTTTCGCAAATCTCAAGCCAATTGGTTAATACAAAAGCAGCCGGAAATATGGAAAAAAACGGATAAATTTCTTTTGTTGTCTGGTTTTTTAACTTACAAGTTAACCGGAGAATTTAAAGACTCGATCGGTTGTATGGTAGGTTATTTGCCGTTTGATTATAAAAAGCAACATTGGGCAGCTAAAACCGATTGGAAATGGCATATTTTGCCGATAAAAAAACAAATGCTGCCGGAATTAGTTAAGCCAGGGCAATTACTTGGTTTTATCACTGACGATGCCGCACAGGTAACAGGATTAAAAACAGGCACGCGATTAATCGCTTCAGCTTCAGATAAAGCATGTGAAGTTTTAGGCTCTGGCTGTGTAGAACCAACAACCGCCAGTTTAAGTTATGGCACCACAGCAACAATTAATACCAACAATGCTTCGTACGTTGAGCCGCAACGCTTTATTCCCCCTTTTCCATCGGCAATACCTGAACAATATAACAGTGAAATTATGATTTACCGGGGTTTTTGGATGGTAAATTGGTTTAAGCAGGAATTTGGTCAACGTGAAATGCTTAAAGCTCAAGATTTAGGCGTAAGCCCTGAAAGTTTGTTTGATGATCTTGTAAATGAAGTTCCTCCGGGTTCTCTGGGGTTGATGTTGCAACCTTATTGGTCACCGGGTTTGAAAAACTTAGAGGCAAAAGGGGCTATTTTAGGTTTTGGTGATGTTCATACCCGTGCTCATATTTATCGTTCAATTTTAGAAGGTCTGGCGTACGCATTAAAAGAGGGAAAAGAAACGTTAGAGCGACGGCAAGGACAAAAAATTAACCGGTTGATTGTTTCTGGTGGCGGTTCACAATCTGATGCCGCGTTGCAATTAACTGCTGACATTTTCAATTTACCCGTTCACCGGCCCCATACTTTTGAAACATCAGGTTTAGGTGCTGCTATAACTGTGGCGGTTGGTTTAGGTTATTTCGACGATTATACACAAGCGACTCAGGCAATGACCCGTATCGAGGAAACCTTTTTACCTATTGAAAATAACGTGTTTTTATATGACCAGTTATATAATCAGGTTTATCGAAAAATGTATCAAAGATTAAAACCCATTTATAAAAAGATTAAAGAGATCACGGGATATCCTGAATAAATATCCCGTGGTTGGCAGAGCTATAGCCGCTAAAGTCATCGATAAATAAGGCACCAATCAAACTGGGTAACAGTTCATATTTGTGTATTATCATGTTCAAACCTATACAGTCCAGAGCCTGTATAGGTTTGAACTCATGTAAATTAACAGAAAACATTGTTGAACTGTAACCCTAATTTAG
>JABSOJ010000733.1 GCA_013216005.1 Alteromonadaceae bacterium
ACAAATGATTGGAATGATAAATGGAAGACCGTTGTACTAAATAGTGTACAATAAAACTATTTCTGTGACGCTTCCTAGCGGTTCTAACCGTTAATTAGTTGAACTAAATATATTGATATTTATGAGTTTTTACACTATTTTAACTTTTGACAAAGTTATGACAGGCGACAGAATGTCGTATTTAAACAAGATACACTATCGGCTTTTAAACAATAAAGATACCAAGCAGAATCACTAGTAAGGATATTTGATGATAAATCACAAGATGGAAAAGCAGATTCTTCAAGATTTATTCGACTTTTATGGTGTTTCTCTACGGTCATTAGACGAGCTTGGCATATTGAAATATCTAATAAGTCTCTCTGTTTTTTTCTTTGCATTTTTAATACATTTATTTGGCCGAATAGTACTTGTTCTTATGATATGTATATTTATCTATGTTTTTACGCTACCAAGCGAGGGGCAATCACTAATTCGTATTTTTGAAGATTGGCTTTTCAATAAAACAGCTCTATTTTTTGCATCAGCTATTATTCTTTTAGATAGGTATTACGAAACTATGATAGAACCGTATAGAAAAGGAATAATTGAATGTGTATCAAAACGTGAAATTTTTCATAACTATCTGGATTGTTTAAAAAAGATTTGCGGAAGAAAGGCGTGGAAAGTTGTATTGTTTACATCTCCGCTAGCTTTCATACTTGCTGTTAATTTGAATATTATGATATTAGATTCACCTATGATTAAAGGTATTTTAAACAGCGATCAGAATAAAGAAGCCAATGTCAAGCTACATGAGATTGATAGATTTTTTCAAAAAATAAGAACTGGTAATAATGAACTGACCATTTACAAAAATTATAAAATTATAGTCAATTCTAAAAATGGAAAGAAAGCGCTTTATCTTTATGCATCATCTTTTTTTGTTGCATTTTGGTTTTGCTCATTTGTATTATTTCAACTTTTTTATATGTCAGGTTTTAAGAGAAATATTTACAGCCAATATTATAATCATTTGGTAAAGTATCTAAAATAAGGGCAGTAGCTGTTTTATCGATGCAAAACCTAATACGACGTTCCATTAAAGTATCTACTGCTAAGGTCCGTTTTTTTTCGCAAGAGAGGAAATTCACAATTAAGCATTTCATTAGAAATTGATACAACACTAATCCTATGCTTTCAAATGTATAATGTCTTAAATAGTGGTAAAAGATGATGCTATTTGTACTACTTATAAAAAGATCCATACTTAGTTATGGAAGCACTTACGGATTGCCTACATATCTTTCGTAAAAAGGGGAAGCTGCTCGCTCCCCTTCTTCGAAATTTTCTACCCAATTTTTAACACATTCACCAGCAGATTTAGTGCCAAACCGAGAGACAAAGTCTTTGTATTCCTTTTTAATCAGGGGGTGTTCCATAATATACTCATCATTAACTGAAACGGTAATTTCTTGTATCAAACTGCGTTCAGAACTCATGCAAATATGATTTTGAAAATGTCCGCTAACTACGAAACCATGCTCTTCATACAGTGGAACTAAAGATGGCTTACATAAGAAAAACATAGCAAAAAAACATAGCCACCCAGTGCGCCGAGATAAATCGGTAGAAGATCAAGAGGTGAAAGTCCTCTGCTCGGTAAGGTTGAACAAACCGCCGAGACCCCGAGTCATGGGCTTTGCATCGTAAGGTGTCGAGTTAAGCGTTGACAGGGGAAACCATAGGCTGAGTATTGAGCTGTGAAATATAGATTAAGAGCGCTGACCAAGGCTGTCGAAATATGACCATTTTCAACCAATTTACCGTTTATATTTTTGGCTTTTTTAATATTGTTGGAATTTTGA
>JABSOJ010000734.1 GCA_013216005.1 Alteromonadaceae bacterium
ATTCCAACAATATTAAAAAAGCCAAAAATATAAACGGTAAATTGGTTGAAAATGGTCATATTTCGACAGCCTAGGGTTATGCCCACCTTTTTTATTTTATATTTCCTCATTTCTTTTAAAAAACGTAACAACAATGCTGATAAAAATAACGAGTACTCATTTACTAAAAAACATATTTTCAATAACACTTAAAATTGCGCTGCCTGTTTTCTCTTTAATGTTAACAGCAGGTTGTTCCGGTAACTACACAGTTTCAACAAATTTAGATAAAGAAAACTTCAGAAACTATTTTGCCGCCAGCCAGGTAACCGTTTATAAAAATGATGAGGTTCTCCCCTCCCCTAATAAATTGATTGGCTTAGTTGAAGGTCAGGATTGTCAATTAAAAGTCCATCACGCCAGCCCTAGTGAACTTATAGCTAAACAAGCAGCTCGACGTAAAGCATTTAATAAAAAAGCTAATGGCGTAGTTTTTACAGGCTGTATCCTGATCGAAAATGAACAGTTGCAAGACGTAACGGGTAAACAATGCTTAACCACTTTAGTTTGCTACGGTAAAGCTTATCGCATCAGTGAAAAAGCAGATTAAGACAAACAAAACAAGCGAAACAAACAAAGATGAATGAAGTTAGCTCTGATAAAGTAAGCTCTGATAAAGTTAGATCTAATAAAGTAAGCTCTGATGAAATAAGCGCTAATGAGATAAGCTTTCATGTTATCGGCAAAGTTCATTCGCCTTATAAAGAAAAATTTGCGATCCCTCGACAACCGGGTTTAGCAAGTTGCGCCAAAGGCGTAATTGAATTAATTGACCAAGCCAACAATATTGATTTAGTGCGGGGTTTGGAGCAATTCAGTCATCTTTGGGTATTATTTATTTTTCATGCTACGCAGCAACAAGGCTGGAAACCTCTGGTTCGTCCTCCAAGGTTAGGTGGTAATAAAAAAATGGGGGTGTTAGCCACTCGTTCCACGTTTCGACCTAATCCAATTGGCATGTCAGTTGTTAAACTCGATAAAGTCAGCGTTGAAAATAATAAAGTGTTAATACATATCTCAGGCCTGGATTTACTTGATCAAACCCCCGTTATAGATATAAAACCATACCTTGCTTATTCTGATATCGTTTCTGCGGATACAGTTTGTTCAGACATGGCTTCTGCAGATCTTAGTTCTTCTGATATAATTAATACAGATACAACTGATAATGCTGTTTCGGATACTTTAGTTTCAAATAAAAAGTATGACTCAAGTAAAGATTTCGCTCAATCGGCACCAATAACTGAGTTAACCGTTGATTTTAGTCATGAAGCAAAACAACAGATAGTTGCGCTTAAGAGCCATTACCCTGAATTGGAAACGTTCATCAGACAAGTATTGGCACAGGACCCTCGCCCTGCTTATAAACAAAATAAGAGCGATGATAAAATTTACGGTATGAATTTATATCAACTTAATATTACATGGAAAATGTTGTCTTTAGACCAAGTACACGTCATCGATATTTCCTCATATTAACCATAATAAGAACCATAATATTAACCATAACGATAACGAGTAAACTCTGTTACCAACCAAGGTTAATGCTATTCAATACAAAGCTACACCAGACATAATCAGCACAAAGGGATTTTATGAAAAACAACTCACCTTTAAAAATGATCTTGCTAGGTGCTATTTGGGGCAGTTCATTTTTATTCATGCGCATTGGAGCCCCGGAATTTGGTCCTGTACTTTTAATGGCATTAAGAGCGCTTATCGCAAGTCTTAGATTCAAATAATAAGTGCATAACTTGAAAAGGTAGATAAATCGGTTAGTTGAATATATGCTGATCGCTTTTT
>JABSOJ010000735.1 GCA_013216005.1 Alteromonadaceae bacterium
GGGGTTTCAACCATCGCTTGCTGTACCGGTGGTGGTGGCGGAGGTGGTGGTGGTGTTTCTAAGGCTACTTCCCGAATAATAACTTTTTCCGTCGGTTGGTGTTTGATATTATGCCCTAGCCAAAATAACAACAAGGCGCTGGTAAGTATTACTATACTGGCGACACTTGCCAGTAAATTCTTTTGTAACGGAGTGATCATTCTAGCCTTCACAAGTGTTCCTTTATGGGTTAAGTGCCGCCAAATTAACGGTAGGTGTGCCCGCAAGTTTGGCTTCATCAATCACTTCCAGTAATAATTGCGTCGGTACATTTTTATCCGCTTGAATAACGACAGGACGAGGCTGGCTACGCTGTAATTGCTCTACGGTACCACGAATACCGGCAATGCCAATATTACTGCCGTTATAAAAAATTTCACCGTTATCGGTGATCGCTAGCAATATCACAGTTTGTTCTAATTGCTGTGCGGTTAATGATTGGGGTTTATCAACTTCTACCCCAGTTTCTTTAACAAAAACAGTGGTGACAATAAAAAATATCAATAAAATAAAGACCACATCAAGTAAGGGAGACATATCAATGGTTGTTGCTTCTTCTTGCTCAAGGCGACGTTGTAATCGGGCTGGCATAAGTTAATACTCCTCACAAGCAGAACGAGTGTTTGTTGTCTGGTGATGCTGTTTTACACTTGAATACACCCAAGAGTGCAGCAGCCAACCAGGAATAGCGCATAATAGACCTAACTGGGTGGTTAATAGGGCTTTTCCAATGCCAGAACTCATTAATTCACTACTGGCTCCTGCACTAGCTATGCCGGCAAAGCATTCGAGTAAACCCACTATAGTGCCAAATAATCCTAATAAGGGTAATGACCCAATAAGTATGCCGGTAAAAGCAAAATTATTGCTCATGCTGGAATGATTCATTGAGCCATTATTTTGCGCTGGAATAGCTTCAAAGCGGGTAAAATATTGACACCATAATTGTTGATAACACACTAAGGCGAGTAATAAGATTGCCCAGCAAATAACGCTGTTGATTATTTGTTCAATCATGAGGCGATTCCTTGTATGCGCTCAGGTTTACTCGCCAATACATCGCTAATAACATCGGGGGTATGGGGTTGTTCATTGGCATTACTGAGTAAAATGGCAAAATTTTCTAATTCGCTATAATAAGCTTTGGCTTTACGAGATAGCACAGCGTTTAGAATGAGTGCAGGGATGGCCACCACTAGCCCTAACTCTGTGGTGACTAAAGCTTGCGATATTCCTCCTGACACCACCTCGGCATCACCAGAGCCAAACAAAGTCATCATTCTAAAGGTTTCTATCATGCCACTTACAGTACCAAGTAAACCTAATAATGGCGCTACCGCAGCCGTAATAGCGATAGCACTTAATCGACGTTCTAAGTGACGCTTGTTATCCTGTAGCTCCATGAATAACTCATCATCACGCTGTGTCGCGGAAGTTGACTTCCTGCCGATTTCCAGCAAGGTTTTTTGCATGCCGCGGATTTTAGTCGCGACAACCAGAGGCTCTACCTGTGTGCTTAATATTTTATTCAACATTGATTGGTTTAGCTGAACAAATCTAGGTAAACGCCAAAATTGCACTATTTTAATAAGGGCAATAACCAGTGAAAACAAACCAAACAGTAAGATAGGAATCACCCATAAACCACCTTTAATCACATGTTCAACGATACTTTCTTGGTGCTGAGAGCGTGCTAATGCCCGGCGTAGGGTCGGATCAAAAACGATAGTCCCCACCGCTGAACTCCTTAAATTTTCTATGCTGTTGCTGTTCGGTTAAAAACCATTATGTTGCCAGAGATT
>JABSOJ010000736.1 GCA_013216005.1 Alteromonadaceae bacterium
TTTTAATAAAAACGACTAAATTTAACTAATTATACCGTTTTCACCGCTTTTCAATAAAATCTTCGCAAGACCATTTTCTTATTTAAAATCAATATATTAACACTTTCCGTTCAGGCACTAATTACATAAAATCAATTTATCAGGATAATTTTAATAGGCTCTGGGTTAGAACTAATGGTGGTCTAGCAAGACTAGAACCTAGTTTTAATGAGCTTGTTGAATACATATATCAACCAAATGTTGAAAATAGCATTAGTGATGATGTTATTAATACTATTTACCAAACACAAGATGAAAACATTTGGATAGGCACTCAAGGCTCTTTAGATCGATTTAATCCTGAAACTGATAGTTTTGAGCATTTCGGTGTAAACTATGGTTTAGCAGGTGGCAATATTAAAGCAATGATTGAAGATGATGTTGGTAACTTATGGTTGAGTACCAATGCGGGTATCTCTCAATTAGACCCTACCAGAAAAAAATTAATCAATTATGACTTCAGTAATGACTTACAAGAAGAAAATTTTTTAGAGCGTTCGGCATATAAAGGTAAAGATGGTAGTCTTTTTTTCGGCGGAAATAATGGCATTACACAAATAACTCCTGCTCAAGTTAAGAAAAACAACCATATTCCATCAGTAGTCATCACGGATGTATGGGTTGATAATGAATTATTAAGCCAGTACACAATAGATCAAAAACAATCCTTAAATCTAACTTTCGACACCAAGAATATTAAATTCAGGTTTGCAGCAATTGATTTTCAAGAACCCAGTAATAACATGCATTCCTATAGATTAGTGGGTTTCGATGAGGAATGGAGCCAAGCATCCAATTC
The DNA here is from genome assembly GCA_013216005.1 of Alteromonadaceae bacterium. Classification (GTDB taxonomy): domain Bacteria; phylum Pseudomonadota; class Gammaproteobacteria; order Enterobacterales; family Alteromonadaceae; genus JABSOI01. The sequence goes on from JABSOJ010000736.1 coordinate 839, forward strand.
ACGAACCGCAAGTTATACCAATCTAGTTCCCGGCGAATATTACTTTGAGGTAAAAGGAAGCAATAACAGCAATGTCTGGAATCCCAAAGTCACCAGCGTGAAAATTATTATCACTCCACCTTGGTGGCAACGCTGGTGGGCCTACACCATTTACACATTAATACTGATAAGTGCAGTATTCACTTTTATCAGGTTTCAAAAAAACAAAGTTATTTTAGAACGAAATCTTAAGTTGCAATTAGAACAAAAAGTAAAAGAGCGTACAGCAGAACTAGAACTAGAACTAGAACTAGAACTAGAAAAAGAAAAAAGCTCTAAAATCCTTTTTGAACGTAATCTTAATTCGGAATTAGAACAAAAGGTGGCTGATCGCACTGCTGAACTGGAACAACAAAAACTCGCCGTTGAGGAAAAAAATCGAGAAGTTGAATTAAAAAATGAAGAAATATTGGCGACTCAGCAACAAATGGTACAGTCAGAAAAAATGGCGTCATTAGGTACATTAACAGCGGGTGTTGCGCATGAAATTAATAACCCAACAAATTATGCTTCTATGGCTGTTTATTTAATGAAGGATGAAATACAGAAGGTAAAAGATTACTTAAAAAAACTGGCTGGTGGTGCTCAAGCGGATGCCAGAGTCTTGCAATCTTTTGATGAGAAGTTTGCCAAGCTTGTTGGATTAACTGAAACGGCAAGGGAAGGTACAAAACGTATTCAAACGATTGTTGAGGATTTGCGTACTTTTGCTCGTTTAGGCGATGTAGAAAAGTCACAGGTAAAAATTTCAGAACTTATTAAATCTACCGTTCATTTAGTTAAAACTCAATACGATACCATTAATATAAAAACACAGCTCGATTACGATCCGTTATTGACTTGTTTTTCTTCAAAACTTAATCAAGTTTTTATGAATATGATTGTTAATGCTTGCCAGGCGGTTGAAACTCGACAAGAAAAAGAGCTGGAAATAGAAAAGACTCAATTAACAAGTTATCA
>JABSOJ010000737.1 GCA_013216005.1 Alteromonadaceae bacterium
TACAAATGATTGGATTGATAAATGGAAGACCGTTGTACTAAATAGTGTACAATAAAACTATTGCTGTGACGCTTCCTGGAGTAGTAGGAAACGATGACAGTAAGTTACTCCCTACGATAAAATTTATGGAGAACGTACTAAAAAAAGATAAAGATTGCTCTGGTTTTCAATGTGAATTTTTAAAAACCAATGTCACAATTGATCCGCGTTTATTTATGCTTTACAACATCAAACAAATTCCTGCTTTAGTGTTTGCCAAAAACATGAGTATGATTAATTACATCAATCAAAATAACGAAAACTCCATGCCAGCATTAACTAAATTTATTGTTTATGGAGATGCTTCTTTAAATTTTATGGCTCAGGAACTTGCTAGAATATCAAAGGATGATGATATACAACACAGCCTAAAACTGACATTGAACAATCAATAACGGATGTGTAAGGGGTCCTGTGCATAAACAAGATAAAATTCGCATAATTCTTAGCTTGCCCAGTAAATAAAGCATCTACAGAGGCTTCATTGTTTTTATGCTCACTGATTAGCAGGTTGGGGTTTTTGTTCTACGCATCAGCCACCAACTTACTACCAACAAAAAGCTTATCAGCAGAAATAATTCCCCTAGTGATTTAATATCTACTATCCAGTATTTATTAACAAGGATCGCAATCAATGAGAAAACAAACATATCAATGGAACTTAACAAAGCATTGACTGTACCGGCTTGTTTTGGAAAAGGTTTAATAACCAATTGTAAACAAGATGGATAAAAAGCCCCGGCACAAATCATAAACAAACTATAACAGACTAATGTATTGAATAATGACAAAGGCATAAAATAGAAGCCTAGTCCTGACATTAATATCAGTGGCCAAAATAAAGCTAAAATGTTTTGTTGAGATATGTGTTTTTGAGCAAATTTTGCTAATACAGCACCGACAATCAATCCACATGAAGAGAGAGTTATGTAAAAACCATATTCTTGGGTTGATATCGAAAATTTCTGTTGAAATTCAAAAGGAAAAAACGTAACGCAAATTAAAAACAATAGGTTTGGTAACCATTTAAATGATGCCAGTGTAAGAAAACGTGAGTCACATATTAGCTGAGAAAATTCGCTTAAAATTAAAGATACAGACGTTTTTTTAGATTGAGTAATTTGACGAGGTAAAAGTTTAAAACCTATCAGCCATGTGATCGTAAGATATATAGTGACAATAAAAAATAAAATTTTCCAGTTACTTGTTGTCGTGATCCATCCCCCCAGTGATGGAGCCAACACAGCAACGGAACTTGCGGCAATCGCCAGACTGCCGAATGCTTGCTTTAATTTATTCCCTTTTAAAACATCAATCAATAATGTTCTACTGACAATAAGCGGCGCACCTGCACCAAAGCCCTGTAAAACTCTACCAATAGCAAGCATGGTTGGTGTGGTGGCTAGTACACAACATAGACTTCCGAGAATAAAAAATGATTGACCAGTTAAAAATATTTTTCGCCTGCCTGAATTATCTGACCAAGGACCAAATACTAGTTGTGATAAACCAAAACTGACGTAGTAAAGCATCATTATTTGTTGGGTATCACTTTTGCTCATCGCAAAATGGTCGGCAATGTTTGGTAGTGCGGGTAAAAAAATCTGACTGCCAAATTGAACGCATGACAGCATGAGGATGCTTAAGAATAAATACACAAGTTCTGTTTCTGTTAATTATTAATATGGGTAGTAGTTTATTATTAAATAGCAGGAGTTAAAATGCCATATATAGTTTAAACATAATGTATTGTAACGAATTAATATGGATTGGTTAACCGCTTCAAAAAGTCTT
>JABSOJ010000072.1 GCA_013216005.1 Alteromonadaceae bacterium
GATAGATATTCCACCCTCAAGCACAGTATTGGTCTGACTAAGTATAGGGCTTCGCGCTATTATGGACGCTTACCCACCAATACCGCCGAAACAGGTTACGGTTAGTTGTGTACATCTATCTTCCTATGGCTTCCTTCAGACCCTACCGTTAGCCAGTAACGCCCTTGCCATTCGGATTATCTTCCCCTTAGTCAGGGTGATCCCACTATCTTTCAAGTAGGCGGGTTTGCCAGCTTTGCTGGGCAAACATAAAAAAAGGCGAATCATTTCTGATTCGCCTTTTAAATTATTTTACTGGGAAGTTAACCAACTTACCTAAGTTAACCATCTTAATTAAATCGTAAACCAACTTAATTGCAGATCCCCAACAACACAACTAATCAACATAACTATCAACAGGAGGACAACTACAAATCAAGTTCCTGTCCCCATAAACATCATCAATTCTATTAACCGTCGGCCAAAATTTATTATTCGCAGCAGCAGGTACAGGAAACACAGCTTCAGCAATAGTGTAAGCACGATCCCAAGTTCCGGTAATGTCAGCCAAGGTGTGCGGAGCATTGTGAAGCGGGTTATCTTCCAAAGTCCACTGCCCTGTTTCTACTTTGCGTACTTCTTCACGAATGCAGACCATGGCTTCAATGAAGCGGTCTAATTCAATTTTAGACTCAGATTCTGTCGGCTCAATCATGAAAGTACCCGCAACCGGGAACGACATGGTTGGTGCGTGGAAACCGTAATCCATTAAACGTTTGGCTATATCAACTTCAGTAATGCCTGACGCTTCTTTTAACGGACGTAAATCGATAATACATTCATGTGCAACACGGCCGTTAGGGCCAGTGTACAAAATTGGGTAATGTTCACTTAGTTTTGTCGCTAAATAGTTTGCGTTGGTGATCGCAAATTTAGTCGCTTCAGTAACACCTTTTTTGCCCAGTAATGCAATGTACAAGTAGGTGATACATAAAATACCGGCACTACCAAATGGTGCGGCTGAAACGGCTCCGTTACCTTCAGTGTCTTTCGTTACGTTTATTAACGCGTGATCAGGTAAGAATGGTGCAAGGTGCGATTTAACACCGATTGGACCCATACCCGGACCACCGCCACCGTGAGGAATAGCGAAAGTTTTGTGCAAATTAAGATGTGAAACATCAGCGCCAATTGAACCTGGAGAAGTTAAACCCACTTGTGCATTCATGTTTGCGCCATCAAGGTAAACCTGACCGCCATGTTCATGAATGATATTACAAATTTCTTTTATCGTTGTTTCGTAAATACCGTGTGTAGACGGATAAGTGATCATGATACAAGAAAGGTTTTCAGCTAACTCTTCCGCTTTCGCTTTTAAGTCTGCCATGTCAACGTTACCTTGTTTATCACAAGCAACAACCACGACTTTCATGCCAACCATTTGAGCTGAAGCTGGGTTGGTGCCGTGAGCAGAACTTGGAATTAAACAAATATTACGATGACTGTCACCACGGCTTTCATGATATTTATGAATAGCGATAAGACCCGCATATTCACCCTGCGCACCAGAATTCGGTTGCATGGAAATATCGTCGTAGCCTGTTAATTCAACTAACCAGTCGCCTAACTGGTCAATCATTTGTTTGTAGCCTTGTGCTTGATCCATTGGTGCAAACGGATGCATGTTAGCAAATTCAGGCCAGCTTACCGGGATCATTTGTGCCGTTGCATTCAACTTCATGGTACACGAGCCCAATGAAATCATTGAATGGTTAAGCGCTAAATCTTTGTTCTCTAATTTTTTGATATAACGTAACATTTCTGTTTCGCTATGATAGCTATTGAAAACAGGATGAGTTAAGAACTCAGTATCACGCACCAAAGAAGCATGAATTGACGAACTACCGTTTGTGATAATTTCACTGTCTAAAGCCGCAATATCTAAACCGTGATCAGCACCTAATAAGATGTTGAACAAGGTATTGATGTCTTCACGTGTCGTAGTTTCGTCAATTGAAATACTGATTTGACCAGCAATGTCTGTACGGAAGTTAACATTTGCGGCTAAAGCATGGTTAACAATCTCTTCTTTGCTCTTACCTTGAGACTCAAGATCAAAACTAACCGTGTCAAAATAAGTATTATGTAAAGGCATTAAACCTTTAGCTGCAGCACCTGTTGCTAAAATGTCAGCAAAACGATGAATACGGTTAGCAATAACTTTGAGGCCTTTCGGACCATGGTAAACCGCGTAGAACGCCGCCATGTTTGCTAATAATACTTGCGCAGTACAAATATTCGAGTTCGCTTTTTCACGACGAATATGTTGTTCACGCGTTTGCATTGCCATACGTAATGCAGGATTGTCGCGCGTATCTTTAGACACACCAATAATACGACCCGGCAATGAACGTTTGTATTTGTTAGACGTGGTGAAGAATGCAGCGTGTGGTCCACCGTAACCCATTGGTACACCAAAACGTTGGCTGGAGCCGATTACCGCATCTGCGCCTAAATCGCCAGGTGCTTTTAACATAATCAGGCTCATAATGTCAGCAGCAACCGCAACAATACCTTTTTTGTCATGTACTTTTGCAATTAAATCACTAATGTCAGTAACTTCACCGGTAGCACTTGGATATTGTAACAATGCACCGAATACATCGTGATCAACCACTTCTGCGGCAGGCGCAATAATAATGTCAAAACCAAACATTTCGGCGCGCTGTTTTACCACGTCGATTGTTTGAGGATAAACATCATTTGAAATAAAGAATAAGTTTGATTTTTTGTTTTTAGCAACACGTTTAGCCAGTGCCATTGCTTCTGCAGCGGCGGTACCTTCATCAAGCAATGAAGCTGAAGCCAAGTCTAAACCAGTTAAGTCTAAACACATTTGCTGGTAGTTTAATAAAGACTCTAAACGACCTTGGGCAATTTCTGGTTGGTAAGGAGTATAAGCCGTATACCAGCCCGGATTTTCTAAAACGTTACGCAAAATAACATTCGGCGTTAAAGTGCCGTAATACCCTAAACCAATATAACTGGTGTTTACTTTATTTAGGCTGGCGATAGCTTTTAAATCAATTAAGGCCTGCACTTCTGTTTTACTTTCTTCAATCGCGGGAAGTTGTGATAAACGAATATCATTCGGTACGATTTCATTAATAAGATCATCAACTGATTCAGCGCCAATGTCTTTTAACATTGCCTGAGTTTGTTCTTTATTCGGACCAATATGACGAGCAATAAATGCTTCTGTTTGCTCTAACTGTGCTAACGATAAAGAGTTTAGGGATTGAGTAGTCATAAAAACAGCTTCTTCTAAATAAACTAAAAAATAATAAAGAAAACCTCGAAGCTATGCCTAAAATAAATAGACATAATAGTTCGAGGTTTTTAACATTTAAAAAAATTAACGATTAACGATTAATCTTCGTCAATTGAATTTTTGTAACCTTCAGCATCAAGCAAGTTTTCTAACTCACCTGCATCATCTAATTTAATTTTGAACATCCAGCCGTCACCAAACGAATCAGAATTTACTAATTCAGGTGAATCTTCCAGATCTTCATTAATTCCTACAACTTCACCCGATACAGGTGCGTAAATGTCTGAAGCCGCTTTTACTGATTCAGCAACAGCAATATCATCACCCGTACTTACTTTGTCGCCAACTTCCGGTAATTCAACAAAAACCATGTCACCTAATAAACCTTGTGCATGCTCGGTAATACCAATTGTAACCGTACCATCACCTTCGTTGCGTATCCATTCGTGTGATGTTGCGTATTTTAATTCTGAAGGAATATTGCTCATTTTTATTGTTCCTAATCTATAAATTTACTGAGTTTATTATGTTTAAGTTTTGACTTGTTTTAACTTTAAAAAACTTTTTTGCCATTACGAACAAAACTTGCTTTAGTCACCTGTACTTTCACTCGTTTTTTACGCATTTCAACTTCAACGGTATCACCAATTTTAACACTGCGTGGTACACGTGCCATTGCCACACTGTGACCTAATGTTGGGGAAAATGTTCCTGAGGTGATAATACCTTCACCTTCACTAGTAATAACTTTAAGACCTGAGCGTAAAACACCTTTTTCTTCAAGCACTAAACCGACAAGCTTTGGTTGATCGCCAGCCGCTTTCTGACCAGTTAACGCTTCTCTGCCAATAAAGTTACGGTCTTCCGGTTCCCACGCAATGGTCCAGGCCATGTTTGCAGCTAACGGTGAAACACTTTCGTCCATATCTAAACCATAAAGGTTCATACCAGCTTCTAAACGTAAGGTATCACGGGCGCCTAAACCACAAGGCGCTACACCTGTTTCAAGCAATTTCTGCCAAAAGTCAGCTGCTGCATCTTCCGGTAAAATAATTTCGTAGCCATCTTCACCGGTATAACCCGTAGTTGCGATAAATAAATCACCAACCTGTACACCGAAAAATGGTTTCATTCCTTCAACTGAAGCCTGTTGTGCTTCAGTTAATAATGTCGCGACTTTTGCTTTAGCTTCAGGTCCCTGTACAGCAATCATGCCATATTCAGGACGTTCACTAATGGTTAAATCTAAACCTTTTGACTGTTCGGCAAGCCAAGCTAAATCTTTTTCACGAGTTGCTGAATTAACCACTAAACGGTAATTAGTGTCAGTGAAAAAATAGATGATCAAATCATCAATTACACCGCCGTCATGGTTTAACATACCTGTATACAATGCCTTACCAGGTACAGTCAGTTTTGCCACATCGTTAATAACCAAACGACGTAGAAATGATTTAGCATCTGCACCTTGAACATCAACAATGGTCATGTGAGATACGTCAAACATACCTGCATTTTTACGAACAGCGTGATGTTCTTCTATTTGAGAGCCATAATTGATCGGCATTTCCCAGCCATAAAAGTTAACCATTTTCGCATTAGATTCTAAATGCTTTGCATGTAATACTGTTTTGCTAGTCATTGTATTTTTCATCCAAATTAATCATTTCTCGACCTACTTAACCCTGTTCAACAAAGTAAAAGTAGATTAAAGATTGAAGATTTACAAAAGTTGCCGAGGATTATAGCGGCTCAACTTTGCTGATTCAACAAGAAACACAGTATTTTTCAAATTTAAAACCATAGAAATATAATTTTCAGAACTATATTTCATAATACAATAGTTTTAAAAATATAATACAGATTTAATTACTTCAGCATATCAATAATTGATATTAATTTTTGCTGGAAAATAAATTATTTTAAACAAATCTCAACTGTTGGAAAAAGCACTACCGGAATTCAATAAATCATCACTTCCAGCAGTTGATGCAATTCGAATTCACTTCACAGTTTTAAAAATTGGGCTTGCAACAAATTTAAACTATGTTATATTTAGTTACTATGTACTACATAGTAACACTGTAAAACAAGGTTGGAGCATGACTACAGAAACAAAAATAGAATCAAAATGGGATGTGCAGCTTAGAAAAGGAACATTGGAACTCGTTATTTTAGCTGCGCTGAAAGAGCGGAAACTTTATGGGCTAGAACTTCTTGGCAACCTTCACGGTTTTGAGACGATGATGATTACTGAAGGAACTTTGTATCCTCTGCTGGACCGATTGAAGCGAGATAAACTAATAGACGCACAGTGGCATCAGTCAGGGGAAACCAGACCCAGAAAATATTATCACTTAACCAAACAAGGTGGAGAAAAATTATTGGCTCTAACTATTCGTTGGCGTAAGTCAGTAGAAGACATTGAATTTATTTTAAACCATCCCGGACCTGAAACATTGAACCCTAAAGGAGTATGACATGTCGGAACGTGACATTATTCATGACTATCTAAAATCACTAGCTAAATATTTATCACGCTTAGAAGCATCAGAAGCTGATGAAGTAATATTGGAGATCGAAAGTCATATTTACGATGTACTTGAGCTACGTGAGAAAAATAATCAGGTAATTGATGCAAAATCAATTCTTGAAGGTTTTGGGCATCCCAGAGACTTAGCATCTCAATATGTTGACCATGTTTTAAAAGGCACTCCCCCACCAACCGGCTTTAAAGCTATTCAGCATGTAAAAAAAGGTGTTTCTAAAAGCCTTTATTTTGCCATGGGCATATTTGGTTATGGTATTTCTGTAGCGCTCCTTATCTTGGGTATCAGTAAACTTATTATCCCTGATTTGGTGGGTGTTTGGTCTGCCGCAAACGGTAACAGTTTCGCCATAGGGTTTTTAGATCAACCTTATCCGGCCAATCATGAATTATTAGGTTTTTGGTTGGTGCCTTTAGCAATAATATTAGGCATGGGCACGGCTCAATTAACCAAGAGAGTACTAAGCGTTTTAAAGGAAAAAATTTAAATAACCACCTCGTAATATATGGAATTTAACACAGTCGGCAGCCTGCCTGATGATAAATAAAAGCATGGCTGTGGATATCAAAATTATCTGATTTATTCGAAAACAAATCTAAAAATAAAACTAAGCTATTTCGCTGTGTTCGGCAATAGAATGGAGATCTAACAAGTGATCAAACTACTACTTACTAATTTAAAGCATTTTTTTATTACATTCACACTGTTGTCTATCGTTATCATCGCAATAGGCGTTAACTTAGGGGCCGACGTAGACTATGGCGATAATCCTTTAGCCTATAAAATGGATAAAGAAGGACCACACATCTTTTTCGAAAATGAAAACCTTGTGCTCAATTATATCCGGGGCAACCGAAAAGAAGGTTTTCACATAGACCAGAAAATCTATCCGCAAGATACCTCATTTCCGGCAACAGTGAATTTTATTCTGGAAGACAGTGAATTTGAGTTTATGGTCAATCCAACAATAACTCAGCCAGCCAGTGTTTATAACGACAATAACCCGATCCTCGCAATTTCTGATGTTGAAAGCAGTTTCAAAACTTTTCGTGACTTTTTGCTTGCCAATAAAGTCATTGATCTGAAACTTAATTGGATCTTCAAAAAAGGTCATCTGGTATTAGTGGGCGACTTTGTAGACCGTGGTTTTTCTACCACGCAGGTATTGTGGTTTATTTACAAATTAGAACAGGAAGCTAAACGCCATGGTGGCAATGTTCATTTTATTCTCGGTAATCATGAAATTAAAAATTTACAGGGTAATTTCCAAAAAGCAGCTTTTAAATATTTACACGTAGCGTCATTCTTTGGTAAGCAACAATCCGAACTTTATGGTCCTGATTCGTTCCTGGGTCGATGGATGGCCAGTAAAAACAGTCTGGAAATGATCAACGGTCATTTATTTGTACACGGTGGTATTCATCCTAAGATCAGTGAATTCGATTATTCAATTGATGAAATTAATCAAATCGTGCGCGATAACTACAGAAAACCTTCTTTTCCAAAACCTGATCCGAGTAATGAAGATTTATTATTATCCAGAAAAAACGGTCCATCCTGGTATAGAGGATATTTTCAGGGAGAGTTGAGCCAACAAGACGTTGAAAAAGGGCTAGATAAATTTGGCGCTAAAGACGTTATTGTCGGTCACACACCACAATCAAAAGTAAGCAAAAAATTCAACTCTAAGGTATTTGCAATTGATGTAAAACATCCAAGAGACTATCGCGGAAGTTTTCCTTTCAGGAGTTCAGAAGGATTGCTCATCGACAATGATAAGTATTATCGGGTATTGGATGACGGAACAAAAGAGCTTTTATAATTTAGATGTCAGTCGTGTCATTGGAAATAATAAACTGTTTTTAAAATACTTCTTAACTACAAACACCATCAACTATTTGAAAGTCTAAATTGTATTACGTAGGATGGATTAGCCGCAGGCGTAACCCATCAAACCATAAGTTTTATCAAGTATTTAATGGTTTGGGAATGACCAAATGTGCTGGGTTACGCCGTTGGCTAACCCATCCTACCTGATTGTTTTACATCAATTAACTGTAAAATAGCCAATCGTACTAATTCTAGCTACTATCATTTCCACAAATAATAAATTATTTTCAAACATCTTAAAAATGAGTTTTTCTGCTGGGTTACGCCGTTGGCTAACCCATCCAACATTTTATCTATTTTTGCTTTTCTGCCAATATTGGCAAATTATCTTTAAATCCTAAAGCCCGTTTGATCATGGCATTTTTAATCGGTTTAAAATTATTAAGTATAGACAAACCAATACCGCGAATTAACTTGCTAGGTTCGTTTTGAGGGCTGAATGCTTGTTTGATAGCTTCCATTGCCGCCACCATTTCAGTTGCATCACTTTTTCGCCACCGTGCATAACTTTTTAATGATTTATTATTTAACCAATTTATCGGGGCTAATTCAGGGTGCTCTTTTATAGGTTCAACTAGCGTTTGTGCCAATGCCACAGCATCTAATAAACCTAAATTAACGCCCTGCCCAGCTAACGGATGTATTGTGTGAGCAGCATCTCCAACTAAAACTATCCGCTCTTTTACAAAGTCCTGTACTAAACGCATAGTTAACGGATAACTTGTGCACTCGCTTTCAAGGTGTATTCTCCCTAATTTCCCATCACTTGCCGCAGTAAGCTCTTTACCAAAATCGACCGCTGATAATTGAGTTAACCGTTCTGCTTCTTGAGGCGATGTTGACCAGACGATTGAGCATAAATCTTTTTGAAATAATGGCAGAAATGCTAAAGGACCTGTAGGTAGAAAAACTTGCCAGGCTGTATTTTGATGCCCTTGCGAGCAACGGACCGTAGCAACAATGGCATGATGATCATAATCTCGAAAGCTCATTGCCATATCCATTTGTTTACGTACCCAGGAATTAGCTCCGTCAGCACCAACAACCAGTTTTGTGATAATAGGTAATGAAGGTGCTACAGAAGAGGCTTCCTCTGTTTTGCCTATTCCCCTTATTTCGCTTATTTCCCTTACTTTAGGACCAAAATTCACAAACACTTCACTTTCACCAATGCCAATATTTGATATAATTTCATCAGTGAAAAAAGTTATCCCCTCATCAGCCATGGCTTTTTGCCACAAAGCATTACGGATCACTTTATTTTCGATTATCCAGCCCAATTGCGCTGATTGATTGGAACTTACATTTTCCTGCGTATCATCAAGGTTAAAATCTAATTGACCATAACCCCCCTTATCCCAAACATGCATATGTTGGTAGGCTTGTATACGTTGGTTTTGTATCAAAGGCCAAACATCTAAATTATTGAAAATATTATAACTGGCGATATTAATTGCACTTACACGAACCTCTGGCAAAGTATTTAACTCAGAAATTGGCGAAGGCTCTGCAATAGCCACAGTTAGTGAACTCTGCTTACGTATTGCTAAGGCGAGTGTTAAACCCACCATTCCTCCGCCTACAATTAATATATCAAATTTTTGCATTTATTCTTCAGACTCAATATTTATATTTCTAGTTCTAGTTCTAGTTTTATCTTATAACTATAGCCATTTTTTTGAGTATACTTAAAAAACAAGGTTAATAACCCAAGGTTTTGTTGACTAGTGCATTTTTAAACGGAGAAAAGTAATTCAGCACTTTCAAACCAATATTTCTTCCGACAACAAGCGGAGGTAATGAATTTGAAAACAAAGTAACTAACGAGTCCGTTAACATTATGATCTGCTGATGATCGGTTTTTCTTTGCTGAGCATATTCTGATAATAGTGAAAATGAACCAATGTCATTTACTTTGTCTTGTCCGGTTTCAATTTCCTGGCTTTTCTGTGATGCTAAATGTGTCGTAATTAATTGTGCCATTTGCTGAACATCACGCACACCTAGGTTAAAACCTTGCCCTGCAATGGGGTGAATGGTATGAGAAGCATTACCGATCAGTGCCATACGATGATAAACCTGCTCTTGTGCCTGAACCAAATTCAACGGATAAATAACTCGTTTACCCACATCGGTAATAGCACCAAGCCAACTACCAAAAGATCTTTCTAATTGCTGTTTAAAAGTAACATCATCTAAATCCCGCATTTGTGCTGCCAAATCAGGAGTTAACGTCCAAACAAGTGAACATCGACCCCGAGAAAGTGGCAGCATTGCAATAGGCCCCGTTTCAGTAAAACGCTCAAAAGCAATATTATTGTGAGGCTTTTCAGTGGTAATGTTGGTGATAAGAGCACATTGTCCGTACTCACTTTTATCAACGTTAATATTGGCAAATTGTCTGCAGGCAGACTGTGCTCCATCGCAACCCAACAATAATTTTGTCGAAAGACTTACCCCAGACGATAAATGAATGTTCACTTCCTTTTTCTGCCACTGAACATCCGTAATACTATCAGGAGTAAACCATTGAACATTTTTATTAGCTAAGGTACTTTTTCCCTCTAATGCGCGCTGCAAAGTTTGACCGATAAGTGTCATTTCTACCACATAACCCAAGGCTGAAACTTTATGTTCACTGGCATCAAGCCGTGCTTTGCCGTAATGACCACGGTCAGATACATGTATCTGTTTGATTGGCTCTGCAACCGCTGATAAAAACGGCCAGGCTCCGACCTCTTCAAGATAGCAAGCAGTACCGTGAGACAATGCCAATACGCGATCATCATAAGTTAAAGATGCATTTTTCAACACAGGGCTAGCTTCAATAATAGCAATGGTTAAAGCACTGCCATCAGCCTTTGTCAGATCAACAAGACTCAAAGCCATTAAGGTACCAGACAAACCGCCGCCGGAAATGACAACATCAAAAAAATGTTCATCGGAATTAACTGTATTTTCGTTTTTCATTCGCTGTATATTTTTCGCTGCTTGTATTCGCTATTTTTTGGCATTGATGAACTCATTCTCATATTATTTAGCTTCAACTACCCAAGACAAATAAACCTACATAGCCTTTATCATAAACGCTTCAATTTCCGCAATAGTTTTAGGCGCATTTACCGTCAGGTTTTCAAAGCCTTGCTCGGTCACCAATACATTATCTTCAATACGCACGGCGATGCCTCGCCATTTTTTATCGACATTTTCATCAGATAAAGGAATGTATAACCCGGGTTCGATGGTCATCACCATTCCGGGTTCAAATTTTCGCCGTTGTTGTCGCTGCTTATCCGAATGATAATCACCAACATCATGAACGTCTAAGCCCAACCAATGGCCTAAACCATGAATGAAATATTTTTTACATTCTTTGTCTTTAATCAACTGTGGTAATTCACCAGACAAAATACCTAGTTTGTGTAGTCCAACCGTTAAAAATTCATTCACTATTGCATTCAAGTGCGCAAGCGTATTGTTGGGTTTTATTTCATTTATAGCAAGCATTTGTGCATCAAGCACCAGTTGATAAACAGCACTTTGTTCTGCATTAAATTTACCATTTACAGGGAAGGTTCGCGTTATATCAGCCGCATAACCTGCAAGTTCGCCGCCTGCATCTATTAATAATAAGTCACCATTATTTAACAAATCACAATTATCTGTGTAATGTAAAATATTAGCATTATCGCCACCAGCAACAATAGAAGCATAAGCCGGATGTCTGGCACCATGACGGGCAAATTCATGCAAAATTTCAGCTTCTATCTGGTATTCAAATACCCCTTCAACATTTTGCCTTGCACAGTGCTGCATTGCACGTGTATGCGCCAAACCGCTGATATGATTTACCTTGCGCATAATGTTTAGTTCATTTTCACTTTTGAACAACCGCATATCAGCAAGTAACGCTGCGCAATCAACCATAATATTCGGAGCTTTATCACCCTGCTTACCTGATTTTCTCAGAACATCTAACCAAGCATAAATTTTTTGGTCAAAACGTTTATCGACACCTTGGCAAAAAAACAACTGGGATTTAGCGTTCAAATACGATGGGATCAAATGTTCGAGTTCATCAAGGGGAAATACTGAGTCGAAGCCATAAGATTGTTGTGCTTTATCTGGCCCGATACGTCGACCATGCCAAATTTCATGCAGCGGATCTTTTGCATGACAAAAAAGTATACTTTGCAATTGCTCTGCTTCGGTTCCAGATTTGCCATTTTCCTGATCTTTATTTTGCTCCAAACCTTTAATCAAAACTAACAAAGCATCAGCTTCGTTAAATCCGGTTAAATAGAAAAAGTTTTTATTTTGACAAAACGGATATTCAGTATCATTACTGCGGGTAACTTCCTTAGCAGCCGAAAATAACGCAACACTGTTTTCAGGCATGTTCGCTATAAATTTAAGACGCCTGGCAATAAATTCGTCAACTGTGGTTAATGTTTGCGGTAATAATATCTGAGACGAAACATCAGACTGATCTTCTAACTTAACTTCTGACTTAATTTTTAAATTAGGCATAAAACTATTTCTTAGGTGATACTTTCTGTATTAATAACATTTTTACTAATGATTTTTTACTAGTAACTTTTTAAAAATAAACATACTGTCACTATTTTCACATTAACGAAAATAGACATCTACTTTAAAAGTACTAATGCAATGTTTGGGTTTTACTGCTTTCATCAGGTGGAGAGCCTAGCTCAGTAAAACACAACAATGCGGATATACGAACATATTCCGCAATTTCAAAATAAGCTTGTTCTGTTGCTTCACCTTCTTCCATTTCATCAGACAAATTTGCAATTTCAGCAAAATCACTAATAAGTTCTTTTATATCTTCAGATAAAATGGCTTTGTCTTTCTGCTGCAAACCAAAACCTAAGTTAAATCCCTGCACCCACATACTTAGTGCATGGCCACGTTCAACAATAGAATCATCATCATCAGGCAACATTAATTGAAAACCAAATGAGTCATCTAAAATTTTTCGCCATACTTCAACAAACATTTGTTTTACGGTATGTTTTAAGGGGATCGGCAAACCGTCACCATTATTGAACAGGTCATTTATCATTGCTAAATAATCTTTATTTTCATACTCAAATCCAGCACAAATTAGTCCAGTCAAAACCCCGTGCAATTCAGCACCATGAACTTCCACACTTTCTGCGGTAATTATTGCTTGCACACTAGAAAAATCCAGTACGTTTTCATCAGCCATGAACAATTATTTCTCGTTATTTATATTACCTTTATCCTATCATTGGCTTATACCAATGCAAATAAGTTTATTAACCCTCTACAAAAATTAAATAAAATACCTCGCCCTAAAAATAGGATTATCTGAGCAAGGATCCCTTTGTTGTGCTAGTGTTTCTCCTATTTAGTGTTCAGGATTAACACTATTTAGGCCCTTATAAAAAAGAATAAAACAACATATAATAAAATCATTCAGTATTTAGAACGTGAAAGCTTGCATACTTGTATCTGCACCGTTATAGTTCCACAAATTAAAGGCTATGCTAAATATTTAATTAATATTGGAAAATCAGATAAACCATGAGTCATCAAACGATTGAAATTAAAGTGATTGACAGAAAACTAAAAATTTCTTGCCCTACCGGACAAGAAACAGCTTTAGTTGCATCTGCTACAGAGCTTAATTCTCGTTTAGAAAAAGCAAGTAGCGGTAAAACTATTAGCACACCAGAACAAGCCTTGCTGTTAACTGCTCTAAATTTGGCTAATGATTTACTTAAAGCACAACAAGAATTACATAAAGAACGACAAGAAAATAAAAATAAAATTGAATTACTTCAATCAACAATTGAACACGCTTTAAACAACCAAAAAAACAAACAAGCATAGGAGTTTATCCCCTAACCACTATCTGGTTTAAACTTCACCACACCGAACAAATAACCTGCTACCAGTCATTTTTTGTTAAAAAAAACTTAATAACTTTTGAAATTTTAGTTATAATGAATTTGTCTTCTGGGGTGTTTGTATGTGAACTATGTCCCTGAGCCGATAAGTTTTATTTTAGGAAGTCTAACAATGGCTATTGAGCAAGCCCGGCTCGTATCGGGAAGCCTACGGACATTGTGCGATTTCCGCCCTAAACACACGGTGTTCAGGACTAAAGTTAACTGCGGCATCTTGGAAGTACTTTTCTTACTATCTTTAAATCCAGCTATCTTTAAATCCAACTATCTTTAGATCTAGCTATCCCATATCCCTAAAACACTTTTCCTGATATCAGTAATTGCTTTCGTAGCAGTCTTAACCTCTTTTAAATCAAAATGCTGTTTAGGGTAATGCGTTAAATCCATCAACTCTGTTATATTTTCAGTAAAAAATCGACTTTTACCACCATAGACATGTTTATCACCCCAGCTCTGTTGCTCCGGAACCCAATATTTCATTGGTTGCATTAAATGTAATTCATCTTTGGCACGGGTAATGGCCACATTTAAAAGACGACGTTCTTCTTCAATTAAACGTTTATCGCCAGTGGCATACTCATTAGGAAAATTTCCATCAGCAACATTCAAAATAAAAACATTCTGCCATTCTTGCCCCTTAGCACTATGAACCGTCGACAATATTAAAAAGTCGTCATCAATAAGCGGTGCTCCCGCCAAATCACCTGATGATTGCGGAGGATCTAATGTTAATTCTGTTAAAAATCGTTCACGGGAAGGAAACTGTTGAGAAATTTGAATTAACTGTTCAATATCACCCCATCTAACAAAATGATCCTCGTAATTAATCTCTAATAAATCCTTATACGTAGCTGCGGCCTGATTTACTTGATCGCTCCATTTAATGGTATCGTCATAAATACCAACGACCACTTTAACCAATGCGTTATATTGTTTACTCGCTGCTTGCGGAACAAAAATCAAAACACTAAAGATCAGTAACTAACCATCGATAAATATTTCATAACAGGCAGCAACAAAGTTGCCTGCTAACCGGGTGCAAAAATGTCATAGAAAAATCCTTTCAACGGATGAAATAATCGCGTCAGCTCCATTATTTCACCACAATGTGGGCATTTAAACGGATTTCGCTCTGCAACCTCTTCAAAAAAATTAGGGCACCAATCAATCGGGGTATCAATTAGAGTAAAATAATCTAATGAGAAAACGCAAAAATACACGACAATGAATTGT